>DATDTH010000742.1:0-6453 GCA_035290985.1 Pseudomonas sp.
CGCGTGCTGGGCCATGGTCGGCGCGCTGATGTAGAGGTTCTGCGCCAGCTTTTCCAGCTCCGGCACCGCCGCCTCAGGCGCCACCAGCCAGCCCAGCCGCCAGCCGGTCATGCCGAAGTACTTGGAGAAGCTGTTGAGCACGAAAGCCTCGTCGTCCACTTCCAGCACGCTGGCCGCCTCCATGCCATAGGTCAGGCCATGGTAGATCTCGTCCACCACCAGATGGCCGCCCCGGCTGTTCAAGGCCGTCGACAGCCCGGCCAATTCGTCACGGGACAGGAGGGTGCCGGTCGGATTGGCCGGCGAAGCGACCAGGGCGCCGACGCTGTCGGCATTCCAGTGGCGGGCGACCGACTCCACGGTCAGTTGATAACGCTCCTGGGGGCCCACCGGCACCAGTTGCGCGGCGCCCTCCACCAGGCGCAGGAAATGCCGATTGCAGGGATAACCCGGATCGGCCAGCAGCCAGTGCTTGCCCGGGTCGACCAGCAGGCTGGTGGCCAGCAGCAAGGCACCTGAACCACCCGGCGTGATCAGGATGCGTTCGGGGTCTATGCTCAAGCGATAGCGTTGGGCATAGAAGCCGGCGATTGCCTCGCGTAGCGCCGGCAGGCCACGGGCCGCGGTGTAGCGGGTATGACCGCTGGCCAGGGCGGCCTGGCCGGCGGCGATGATAGGGGCCGCGGTGCTGAAGTCCGGCTCGCCGATTTCCAGGTGGATCACATCATGGCCATCGGCCTGCAACTGATTGGCACGAGCCAGCAAGGCCATTACATGAAAAGGCTCGATCGCGCGGCTGCGTGCACTGTAGGACGGGGCCATGGGCCTTCCTTTATAGAGGTTAAGCGGCGGATTCTAACCAAAGGACCGCCGAAACGGCAGCAAGCTCGACAACCGGGAGTAGCGCGGCCCGAGTCGATCTGGTAAGTTCGCCCGCTTGCAGCCGCAGGGCCGGTAACATTCCGGCAATGGACACACTCCTGCGCAGTGATTAGAGAGACTAAGAGGCGGTCATCCATGCCCACCAAAGCAAAAGCAAAGAGCAGCTCACTTAACCGTGGTTTCGAACCCTATAAAGAAGTAAAGGGCGAGGAATACATGAGTGATCCGATGCGCGCCCACTTCACCGACATCCTCAACAAGTGGAAGTTGGAACTGATGCAGGAAGTCGACCGGACTGTGCATCACATGCAGGACGAAGCGGCCAACTTCCCGGACCCGGCCGACCGTGCCAGCCAGGAAGAGGAGTTCAGCCTGGAACTGCGTGCCCGTGATCGCGAGCGCAAGCTGATCAAGAAGATCGACGAGACCCTGCAGTTGATCGAAGACAACGATTACGGCTGGTGCGACTCCTGTGGCGTCGAAATCGGCATTCGCCGCCTCGAAGCCCGCCCCACCGCCACCCTGTGCATCGACTGCAAGACCCTGGCGGAAATCAAGGAAAAACAGATCGGTTCCTGATTCAGGAGGCGATTGAAAAAACGGGGCGCCAAGGCGCCCCGTTTTTTTGTCTGTCCATTGAGCCGCCACCCGGCGTCGACAGCCCCACACGCTTGCGGCACAGTAGCCGCCATCGCCCAGACTTGCCCTGCCCTGATGAACACGCCTGCCTATATCGGTCGCTTCGCGCCCACCCCCAGCGGTTATCTGCACTTCGGCTCCCTGGTCGCCGCCCTGGCCTCTTATCTGGATGCCCGCGCCCAAGGCGGCCGCTGGTTGCTGCGCATGGAAGACCTCGACCCGCCACGGGAAGTCGCTGGCGCCCAGGCGGCGATACTCGCCACCCTGGAAAGCTACGGTTTCGAATGGGAGGGCGAGCTGGTCCGCCAGAGCACACGCCATGAGGCCTACGGGGCCGTGCTCGACCGCCTGTTCCAGCAGGGCCTGGCCTATGCCTGTACCTGCTCGCGCAAGCAGCTGGAACAGCATCAGGGTGTCTACCCCGGTTTTTGCCGCGACGCCGGCCACGCCCAGCAGGATGCGGCGATTCGCCTGCGTGTGCCGGAGCTGGAGTACGGCTTCATCGACCGGGTGCAGGGCGAGTTCCGCCAGCACCTGGGCCGCGAGGTCGGCGACTTCGTCATTCGCCGGCGCGACGGCCTCTATGCCTATCAGTTGGCCGTTGTACTGGACGACGCCTGGCAGGGCATCACCGATGTCGTACGCGGCGCCGATCTGCTCGACTCCACGCCGCGCCAGCTCTACCTGCAGGAGCTGCTCGGCCTGGGCCAGCCACGCTACCTGCATGTGCCGCTGATCATCCAGCCGGACGGACACAAACTCGGCAAATCCTACCGTTCACCGCCGCTCACCGCCGAGCAGGCCGCGCCCTTGCTGGTCCGCGCCCTGCGCGCCCTTGGCCAGCCGGCCCCCACCGAACTGGCCGGCGCAGGCCCGCGACAGGTACTGGCCTGGGGCATCGAGCACTGGGATGCCAAGCGGATCCCGCACGTCCGTGCGTTGGCAGAGAAGCAGCTATAGGTTTCAAGCCTCAAGCCTCAAGCTTCAAGCCAAGCCAAGCCAAGCCAAGCCAAGCGTACTACGGCTCCTATGCCTTACCGCTTATAGCTTGCAGCTGCTCCCATGGCTTATAGCTTGCAGCTGCTCTTATGGCTTATAGCTTGTAGCTTGCCCCTGCTCTTATGGCTTGCAGCTTGAGGCTGCTCTCCTGCACCATCCCCCGACTTTCACGACGAGACCCGTCATGTACATCTACCGATTGGTGTTACTCCTGGTGGTGGGAATCTACCTGTTCTCCCCCGCCATCATGGACTGGTGGATCGACCCCAACGGCGCCTGGTACCGCCCGTACCTGCTGTGGCTGATCCTGATAGTGGTGACCTTTATCCTCCAGAGCCAGCGTGATGCCGATGAGTTCTGACCTGTACCGGCAACCCCACGGTCACCGCCCTTTACCCTTATTCGCAGAGCCAACGTGATGCTGACGAGTTTTAGCCTGAGTCAGCTGATGCTGATCAGCGCCGCCTACCTGCTGGTCCTGTTCGGCGTGGCCTGGATCAGCGAGCGCGGCATCATCCCCTCCTGGCTGATCCGTCACCCGCTGATCTACACCCTGTCGCTGGGGGTCTATGCCAGCGCCTGGGCCTTCTACGGCACCATTGGCCTGGCCTACCAGTACGGCTTCGGTTTTCTCGCCAGCTACCTGGGGGTCTCCGGCGCCTTCCTGCTGGCCCCGGTGCTGCTCTACCCGATCCTGCGCATCACCCGCACCTACCAGCTGTCGTCCCTGGCCGACCTGTTCGCCTTCCGTTTTCGCAGCACCTGGGCCGGCGCCCTAACCACCCTGTTCATGCTGATCGGCGTGCTGCCCTTGCTGGCCCTGCAGATCCAGGCGGTGGCCGACTCGATCGGCATCCTCACCCGCGAACCGGTGCAGGAACGGGTGGCCCTGAGCTTCTGCGGCCTGATCATTCTGTTCACCATCCTGTTCGGCGCCCGCCATATCGCCACCCGGGAAAAGCATGAAGGCCTGGTCTTCGCCATCGCGTTCGAGTCGGTGGTCAAACTGGTCGCCATCAGCATCATCGGCCTGTACGCCCTCTATGGCGTGTTTGGCGGCCCCCATGAACTGGAGCTCTGGCTGCTGCAGAACCAGGACACCCTGGCCGCCATGCACACCCCCCTGCAGGAAGGCCCCTGGCGCACCCTGCTGCTGGTGTTCTTCGCCTCGGCCATCGTCATGCCGCACATGTACCACATGACCTTCACCGAGAACCTCAACCCCCGCGCCATGGTCAGCGCCAGCTGGGGCCTGCCGCTGTTCCTGCTGCTGATGAGCCTGGCGGTACCGCTGATTCTCTGGGCCAGCCTGAAGCTGGGGGCCACCACCAACCCGGAATACTTCACCCTCGGCCTGGGCATCGCGGTCAACAGCGATGCCCTGGCCCTGATCGCCTATGTCGGCGGCCTGTCGGCCTCCAGCGGGCTGATCATAGTCACCACCCTGGCGCTTTCGGGCATGGCCCTCAACCACCTGGTGCTGCCGCTCTACCAGCCACCGGCCGAAGGCAATATCTACCGCTGGCTGAAATGGACCCGCCGGGCCCTGATCATCGCCATTATCCTGGCAGGCTATGGGTTCTACCTGTTGCTGGGCGCCGAACAGGACCTGGCCAACCTGTGCATAGTCGCCTTCGTCGCCACCCTGCAGTTCCTGCCCGGCGTGCTCTCGGTGCTCTACTGGCCGACCGCCAACCGCCGCGGTTTTATCGCCGGCCTGCTGACCGGCATCGGCGTCTGGCTGGTGGGCATGCTGTTGCCCATGATCGGCAACCTGCAGGGGTTCTACCTGCCGCTGTTCAACATGATCTATGTGCTGGACGACACCAGCTGGCACATGGCGGCGATTGCCTCCCTGGCCGCCAACGTCCTGGTCTTCACCCTGATCTCGCTGTTCACCGAGGCCAGCCCCGAGGAAAAGAGCGCCGCCGAAGCCTGCGCGGTGGACAATGTGCGACGCCCGCAGCGGCGCGAACTGCTGGCCGTTTCGCCCCAGGATTTCGCCGCCCAGCTGGCCAAACCCCTGGGCGCCAAGACCGCCCAGCGTGAGGTCGAACAGGCCCTGCACGACCTGCACCTGCCCTTCGACGAGCACCGGCCCTATGCCCTGCGTCGCCTGCGCGATCGACTCGAGGCCAACCTGTCCGGCCTGATGGGGCCGAGCGTGGCCCAGGACATAGTCGAGACCTTCCTGCCCTACAAATCCGGCAGCGAGACTTATGTCACCGAGGACATCCACTTCATCGAGAACCGGCTGGAAGATTATCACTCGCGCCTCACCGGCCTGGCCGCCGAACTCGACGCCCTGCGCCGCTACCACCGGCAGACCTTGCAGGAGCTGCCGATGGGTGTCTGCTCCCTGGCCAAGGATCAGGAGATCCTGATGTGGAACCGCGCCATGGAGGAACTGACCGGGATTGCCGCCCTGCGCGTGGTCGGCTCGCGCCTGAGCGCCATAGACGAACCCTGGAATGAGCTGCTGGAAGGCTTCATCAACCTGCCCGATGAGCACCTGCACAAACAGCGCCTGGCCCTCGACGGCCAGACCCGCTGGCTCAACCTGCACAAGGCGGCGATCGACGAACCCCTGGCGCCGGGCAATACCGGTCTGGTGCTGCTGGTGGAAGACCTGACCGAGACCCAGTTGCTCGAAGACAAGCTGGTGCATTCCGAACGCCTGGCCAGCATCGGCCGCCTGGCGGCCGGGGTGGCCCACGAGATCGGCAATCCGATCACCGGCATCGCCTGCCTGGCGCAGAACCTGCGCGAGGAACGCGAGGACGACGGCGAGCTGAGCGAGATCAGCAGCCAGATCATCGAGCAGACCAAACGGGTGTCGCGCATCGTCCAGTCGCTGATGAGTTTCGCCCATGCCGGCGGCCACCAGCAGGCCGACGAGCCGGTGAGCCTGGCCGAGGTGGCGCAGGATGCCATCGGCCTGCTGTCGCTGAACAGACGCAATATGGAGGTGCAGTTCTTCAACCTCTGCGACCCGGACCACTGGGCCGAGGGCGACCCCCAGCGCCTGGCCCAGGTGCTGATCAACCTGCTCTCCAATGCCCGCGACGCCTCGCCGCCGCGCGGGGCCATCCGGGTCAGGAGCGAGGCCTCGGAACACACGGTCGACCTGATAGTCGAGGATGAAGGCAGCGGCATTCCGAAGGCGATCATGGACCGTCTGTTCGAGCCCTTTTTCACCACCAAGGACCCGGGCGAAGGGACCGGACTAGGCCTCGCGCTGGTCTATTCCATCGTGGAAGAGCATTATGGACAGATCACCATCGACAGCCCGGCCGATCCGGAGCTCCAGCGCGGCACCCGTATCCGGGTGACGTTGCCACGGCATGTCGACGCGACGTCCGCAGCGATTCAACACAGCGACCAGAGACTGTCGAGAGACCGAACTTAATGCCCCATATTCTGATCGTCGAAGACGAAACCATCATCCGCTCGGCCCTGCGCCGCCTGCTGGAGCGCAACCAGTACCAGGTCAGCGAGGCCGGTTCGGTTCAGGAAGCCCAGGAACGTTTCAGCATCCCCAGCTTCGACCTGATCGTCAGCGACCTGCGCCTACCGGGCGCCCCGGGCACCGAGCTGATCAAGCTCGGCCAGGGCAACCCGGTGCTGATCATGACCAGCTACGCCAGCCTGCGCTCGGCCGTGGATTCGATGAAGATGGGCGCGGTCGATTACATCGCCAAGCCCTTCGACCATGACGAGATGCTGCAGGCCGTATCGCGCATCCTGCGCGAACGCCAGGAGGTCCGACAGGCGCCGAGTACACCCGCCAGCACAACGGGCCGCGGCAGCGAAAAAACCGTCGACAACAGCAATGGCGAGATCGGCATCATCGGCTCCTGCCCGGCCATGCAGGAGCTGTACAGCAAGATCCGCAAGGTCGCGCCGACCGACTCCAATGTACTGATCCAGGGC
>DATDTH010000743.1:0-8635 GCA_035290985.1 Pseudomonas sp.
TTGTCGGCATTGGGGATGCGCTGAAGCAATTGAGCCATGGTTTCGGCGTACTGGTGCGGGATCGCGTAGCCGACCGTGTCCGGGATATTGATGGTGCGCGCGCCCGCATCGATGGCGGCTTCGATGATGCGGCAGAGGAAGTCGATTTCGGAGCGGCCCGCGTCCTCGCAGGAGAACTCCACGTCGGCGCACAGATTGCGCGCGCGCTTGACCGCCTTGACCGCCTGCTCGACCACCTGGTCCGGCTGCATGCGCAGCTTGTACTGCATATGGATGGGGCTGGTGGCGAGGAAGGTGTGGATACGCCCGGAATTGGCGCCGGCCAGCGCTTCGGCGGCGCGGTCGATATCGCCGTCCACCGCCCGCGACAGGCTGCACACCGTGCTGTCCTTGATGGTATCGGCAATCAGCTTGACCGCCTCGAAGTCGCCCTGGCTGGCGATGGCGAAACCGGCCTCGATCACGTCGACCCGCATGCGCTCCAGGGTCTTGGCGATGCGCAGCTTCTCTTCCTTGGTCATGGACGCGCCAGGGCTCTGCTCGCCATCGCGCAGGGTGGTGTCGAAAATGATGACGCGGTCGGTACTGCTCATGGCCAGGCTCCTCACGGCCCCCTCGGCTGAACGAGCGGGACTCAGGCTGATGGTGCCCGGCATTTTTGGCAGCCGGCACCCTAAGCCGGAATTGTCGCTGGAAACGCGGCACGCGGAAAGGCCAAGGCCGAAATGACTTGCTCCCCCGACAATCCGGCGGAGCAATGAGTCTTATTGCTCTGGCCCCTTGATGCCTCACAGCACCGACAAAAGTCCCAAGCCAGCGCCTCGCGGGCACGACGAATTACCCGCGTTCTTGTTGATCGGAAGCAAGGCGACGCGCACCCCGCCGTCCTAGGATGCACCGGACCCGGCCGTTTTACGCAGCGGCCCACCGCATGAGGATCAGCATGAGCACCACGTCCGCCACCATCTGCGAAGCCGCCGACCGCCTCAAGGGTTTCGTCGGTTACAACCGCAAGACCCGCCAGTACATCGTGCGCTTCAGCGAGGACTCGTTCGGCATGGACGTCGCCGACGCCAGCATCACCCCGTCCTGCGAGTTCGTCTGGTGCCAGCTCGAGAAGGACCTGATGATCCTCAAGCGCGAACGGCTGCGGATCCTGTTCGATCAGCATATCGACGACCGCCTGAGTATCGAGGCGCCGCTGCGGGTCTACCTGCAACGCCTTGACCTGCCGGAGATCACTGCACGCCGTCAGCTCAAATAACGCAAGCCCAAGGCCCCACCAACTGGTGGGCCCGGCGCGCAGCTCAGCGACAGCCCACCAATGGGTGGCCTCGGCGCACGCCGAGAACGGGTTCAATCGATCGAGGCCACTGTGGTGTACTGCCTTCGGCGAGTACAGCCTACTTGATGAGCGCGCCCTACGAAAACGCCTTCGCCGGGCTCAATTGATCGGCGTGGCCGTCAGGTTGGCGCGGATATCCGCGTTTTGCGCCTTGATGCCGTACATGGCGGTCACCGCGCCGCCGTTGGGATGCACATGCTGCACCCGGTCGACGTTGATTTCCTTGAAGTGGACCCGCCCGCTCACCGCGAACCCCAGGGGATCGGGGCTGACGTAAGTGCCGGCATTGGCGCCTGTCTTGACCCGTACCCGGGTCGGCGCCACGTCCAGGCTGAGGTCGGCGTTGAAGCCATAGGTATTGGCACTGGGGTTGGTCGGGTCGCCGTCGGAAGTGTGGAAGTTGTCCACCACCAGTTGGCTGCCGGTGCCGTTCACGCCGTTGACCCGGTTGGTTTCCAGGATAATCTGGTTGCGCTTCTCGTCGGTGGCCACGCCATTGACGCTGCTTTCGATGCTGGTATCGCGGACGTAGACGTTCTTCAGCTTGACCGACAGGCCTTCGTTGCCGCGGTCTTCCCAGCGACCGCCATTGGTGGCGCAGGCACCCGCCGTCGCCCCGCTGGCGCCCACGCACAGCGCGCCGGCACCGCCGGAACTGATGGTCAGGGTCGAGCCCTGTTCGTAGCGTTGCAGCACCAGGCGGCCCAGGCTGGTGCCGGTGGCGCGGTCGCCCCAGCGCAGGTCATTCACGTCCAGCTTCGACCAGTAGGTGCCCTTGCGTAGTTCGACCCCGTTATTGCTGACATCCAGCGAACCATCGCGGTAGTGCATGTCGTAGCGGGTGCCGGACAGCCAGAGGCCCTTACCCGTCTCGTCGACCGTGATCGCCGCGTTGGCCTCGGTGATATAGAAGTCGCCGTTGTAGCGCAGGCCGTCGCCCACGCTGCCGCCCGGCTGCAGGGTCAGTTGGCCATTGAGGGTGAAGTCGTAGGCCGGAAAGATCTCCATCAGCACCAGCAGTTCGGTGCCGCCCTGCAGCGGTGCATCGACCTGGCCGACCCGCAGGCCGTCGAAGCTGTAGCTGCCCACGACATTGTTCAGGCCCAGGCGCAGGCCGTCGAAATGGCCGTTGTAGTTGCCCTTGCTCATATCGCTCTGGGTTCCGGCGAAACAACCGGCGCTGACGCCCGCGGCGCAGCCGTGGGTGAGGTCCAGGCTGAACTGGCCGCTGCCATGGGTGCGCAACCCGCTGAACCACAGGCTGTTGCCGTTATCGGTCAGCGACAGCGAGCTGTCGACCAGATTCCAGCTCATGTCCGCGGTGATGCCCTTGAGCCCGGAATCGGGGTTGCCGCCCGGCCGCAGTTTCAACCAGTTCTGCCAGGCGCCCTGATCCTGGAAATTCAGATCCAGGGCCAGACTGCCGAGCTTCTGATTGGCCGGATTGCCCATGATCAGGCCACCGAGGGTGGCGTTGAGCTTGAGATCCTGAAAGGCCAGTTTGGCATAGCTGCCGTTGGCGTCCTGCTCCAGGTCGACGGTGATGCCCGCCACGCTGCGCAGGGTGCCGGCGAAATTTTCCGCCCGCAGCACGCCCTCGTCCTGGTACTGGAACAGGCTGTTGCCGATGGTGATATCGGGCTTGATCCGCAGCCCCTCGCCGCTCGCCCCGCCGCTGGCCAGGCGGATACTGCCGCCCAGTTGCAGGTCCATGTCGAGCTTGCCGAAACTGCGTCCTGCATTGGCGTCGCGCAGGTCCGGGCTGGTCGGCGTCACCGCCACCCCGGGCGTGGGATCGCCATGGGCCAGGTCCAGGCCGAGCCCGGCAATCGAGGCGACGAAACGCGAGCTGCCCAGGTTCAGCTGGACCTCGCTGCCGCTGCCACCGCTGACGATATCCAGGTAGACATCGTTCAGGTAGGTCTCGAAAGACAGGCCCTTTACGATCAGGTCAAAGCCGTTGTCGCGGTAATAGAAGGTGACTCCGGTCAGGGACAGCCGGCTTTCGTCCACCGCGATGCCGGTCACGCCGCTGGCGCCGCCGCCCTTGAGGCGCAGGCTGCCGCCCAGGCTGTAGAAGGCCCGGAAGGCGCCGAAACTCTTGCTGCTGCCGGCCAGCTCCAGGTTGCCCACTGCCAGCACCTGGGGCGTGGCGCTGTGCTCGATGCGTAGCTGGTCGTCGACGACATCGATGCTCATCTGAGTGGTGCTGGTGGCGCCCACCTGGGGCCTGTTGCTGACATCCCGGGCACTGAGCGTCTGGCCGTCCTGGCGATAATCAATGCTGGCAGCCGACCAGCCCGCGCTGTCCATTTCCAGGCTGATACCGTCCTGCCCGCTGACCGTCGAGAGTGTGTCGTCATCCAGCGCCTGCATGGCCTGCAGCCAGGGGCTGAACAGGAAGGGCAGCAACAGCCAGCCACGGTGCATGGGCACGCTCCTCATGGGGTGGGGAAGACCAGGACGTTGCCCTGCATCTTGATCGTGCCGTCGATCTTGGCGGACAGGATGTTGGTCTGCTGGTAGCTCGGATCGCCGCCATTGGCCAGGCTGGTGGCGCGGTTGCGCCAGCCGCCCTGGTTGGCCACGGCGAAGGTGAAGCTGGTGTCCCTGAACTTGACCTCGTTGGGCAGGCCGAACTCCAGCACATCCCGGTTGAAGGTCGCGCCGTCGCCATTGAAGCCGCTGTTGACCTGGCGGGTCCGCAGGGTCAGGCCCTCGAAGCTGAAGATGCCCTTGATATTGTCCAGCACGTACCAGCCGCCATTGTCCTCGGAGCGCATCGCCAGGCGCATGCCGCAGTTTTCCGCACTCGCCGCCCCGGCCAGGGCGCAACTGCGCTGGTTCGCGGTCCAGGTGCTGGGGGTGTTGCTGGCCGGCTTGCTCCAGAGCACGCCGCCGTCCTTGTTGATGCTGAACTCGCCGGACAGGTAGACCCCGCCCTGGCCGTTCAGGGCGCTCAGGTCGGCGTCTGCCAGGGGTTGCAGTTCGGCCAGGGCCAGCACCGGCAGCACCGCCCATAGGGCGCCCAGCGCCAGGCCTCTAGAGATCATGGCTGGTCACCTTCAGGTAGTTGAAGCTCATCCCCGAAATCTCATTGCGCCCGAAGTTGTAACCTCCACTGGCTGTCATCCCGGTGCCGGTTTTCAGGCTGTCGATCACTATATTGGTGCGCGGCGCGTTGGCGTAAAAGTCCGTGGCCAGGGTGTTGCGCTGGGCCTCCGTGGCGCCGCTCGCCACCGGGCTGGGCAGTTCCAGGACGAATTGACCGTTGCTGCTGACATCGAACAGCAGCGGTTGTGACTTGCCATAACCCAGGGCGATATTGGCGTAGCCATTGCTCATAAAGATGCTTTTGCCGGTCTGCTCGGCCTCAGTGGTGCAACCTGTGGTACCGGCCGCGCAGGAGGTGATCTGCAGGCCCTTGGCGAAGATATTCAGGCGCATCTCGCCCACCAGTTGCGCCCGTCCACTGTCGCCCCACAAGCGCAGGTAGGAACCGTCCATGGCCAGTTCAGTGATGTCGATATTCAGCACGTCGGTGCGGCCGGCCGCCACCTGGAAGTCGTAGCGGATGCCCAGATCGACCTTTTCCGAGGCGCGGCTGGAGCAGTTGTTGCCCGCCGCCGCGAAACCCGCCACGCAGGGCTGCCCGGCCGCCCCGGTCAGGCGCTCCGGAAACTTGAACTCCAGCACCGCGACATTGCTCGGGGTGGTCTGCACCCACTGGCCGTCATCGCGCAGGGTGCGCAGCTCCTCGCCCTTGGCCAGGTTGAAGGCGAAGGAATGATCCAGCCGGCCGATACTGACCGGCGCCAGGTTCGCGCCCTTGTTGCTGCCCGTGGCGCCGATATAGAACTCCTTCACCGAAATCGGCACGTTCTGCCCGCTGCCATTGGTGATGTCGTTGACTGTGATGGTGGCCTGGCTGGCATCCATCATCACGCTTTCCAGCACGAAGCCGATACCCGCACCCTGCACGTCCGACAGTTGCTGGTCGTCCAGGGCCCGCAGTTCGGCACAGGCAGAGCCGGCCAGGAACGTCAGGGCGGTAACCGCCACGGTTCTGTACATGCTCAACACCCCTTGGTTGCGTTGCCGAGGCAGGTGTCCACCCGGGGGATGCCGTTGAAGGCCTCCTGAAAACTGGTGGTAATGGCCGCGGTCCCATCGGCATTGCGCGGCAGGTTCATAAAGGCACCGGCCAAGGCGGAAATGAATTTCGCCGCATCCTGTTGATCCTTCCATTGCATATCTTGCGTCTGCATCGAAAGAAACACCCCCTTTGCCGCCTCGGTGAACTGCTGTGTAGTGGGATTGATCTGGCCAACAGGGAAGGTGCCGTAATTGCTGAGAGGGAAACAGGTCGTCGTGCTCAACAGGCCGCAGTTACTGGAGGAAAACAGACCCAGCAGAAAATTATCGAAGCCCGACCCATCGGGGATCGACAGTTTCTGCCCATCGACCATCCCGATCATCGTGCCCCGAACCGGATCGGCATCACCACCGCTGTTGACCAACTGTGCTTGTGCGCTGAAGTCATCGTCCGCATAGGCGGTAGAGACCAACCCCCGGGCGCCGAGACAGACCAGATCGAGGAAAAAACAATTCATCTGCGTGGCCAGATAACTGCCTTTGCCGTAAAGATCCACCGCGATATTGCCGGTAATCCTATTGATATCGCCGGACAAATGTCCCTGGGCTTCGGAAAACCCCAGGCGCATGCCCACTATCTTGCTGTCCTTGTAAGCCAATTCGAGAAAAGGATTTTTGATCAGAAAGGGGTTGATTTGGCCGGTCGCATCGTTGACCGAGCCCAGGGCGAAATTGTTGATATCGATATCCGCCGAGCCGGCCGCCTCACCGGCACGAGGATAGAGACCCAATTGCAATTTTTTGATATTCAGCTGGGCTTCCACATCCATGCCAAAATTGAGCCGAGTGAAATTCATCCCGTTATAGGCATCGGTGGTCAGGTTGAGAAAGGCCTGGCCGGTCACCTCCGACAGCTCGCCGTCCGCCAGTTCCACCAGTTTGGCCTGGGCGGGCGCCAGGATCAGGCTGGCGCATAAGCCGGCAAGCAGCTGTCTGGCGAGGCGAAAAATCGGACGCATGGCGAATACCCTTATTCTTATAGTGGCCAAATGCTAATGGCTCGGACCCTGTGTCCACTATAAGAAGCTCGCGAGCCAAGCGGCCCGACCCATAGTCGAGAAAATCCCGACATTGGACGATCGGCACCCGCGCGCGTATTGGGCGACTGTTACCCATGGCAACACCCGCGTAACCCAGGGCTCCGCCCATACTCAGCACCCCTTGGTTGCGCTGCCGAGGCAGGTGTCCACCCGGGGTATGCCGTCGAAGGCCTCCTGGAAGCTGGTGGTAATGGCCGCGGTCCCATCGGCATTGCGCGGCAGGTTCATAAAGGCCCCCGCCAGGGCCGCCACGAATTTCGCCGCGTCCTGCTGATCTCGCCACTGCATGTCCTGGGTCTGCATCGAGAGAAATACCCCCTTTGCCGCCTCGGTGAACTGCTGAGTACTGGGATTGAGCTGACCAATCGGAAAGGAGCCGTAGTTAGCGAGGGGAAAGCAGGTACTGGCACCGAGCAGCTCGCAGTTGCCCGACTTGAAGATTGTGAGCAACCAATTGGCAATGGCGCCGTCATCCGGCATCGACAGGCTCTGGCCATTGACCAGCCCGATCATGGTGGCCCGGGCAGGGTCCGCATCACCACTGCCATTTACCAGTTGCGCCGAAGCCTGAAAGTTATTGTCTGCCCAGCCAAATGGCCCGCCTAGTGTTAGTAGCCCCTTGGCTCCCCAGCAGTCAACCTCAAACAAACCACAGTTCATGTTCTGGGCCAGAACCCTTCCTTGGCCATAGATATCCACCGCGATATTGCCGGTAATTCTATTGATATCGCCGGATAAATGCCCCTGCGCCTCGCCAAAGCCCAGCCGCATCCCCACTATTTTGTTGTCCTTGTAGGCCAACTCGAGAAAGGGGTTCTTGATCAGAAAGGGGTTGATTTGCCCGGTCGTATCATTGACCGAGCCCAGGGCGAAATTATTGATATCGATATCCGCCGAGCCGGCCACCTCACCCGTGCGGGGATACAAGCCCAATTGCAGCTTCTTCATGTTCAGCTGGGCTTCCACATCCATGCCGAAATTGAGCCGGGTAAAGTTCATCCCGTTATAGGCATCGGTGGTCAGGTTAAGAAAGGCCTGGCCGGTGACCGCCGACAGCTCGCCATCCGCCATCTCGACCAGTTTGGCCTGGGCGGGCGCCAGCATCAGGCTGGAGCATAGGCCGGCGAGCAGCAGTCGGGCAAAGCGGAAAAGCGGGGGCATGGCGAACGTCCTGTTCTGCATTACGAACTCCCTGTTCGTAGTGGTAGCCAGGCGCTGACGGCCTGGACGCGGTGCCTACTCTAAGGCGCTGGCGAGCGGAGCGGCCCGATCCATAGTCGAGAAACCCCCGCCATTAGGACGGTCGGCACCCGTGCGGGTACTGGGCGGCTGTTACCCATGGTCACACTGCGTCACTTACGGGCTCAGACCTGGCGGAACAGCTCGATCAAATGCTCGGCTATCGCGCTTTTCAGGCCGTCGATGCTGAGCTGGGAATGCTGACTCAGTTTGGCCGGGTTGATCCGGTGCAGGTGCAGCGACGGCATGCGCGCCTCGTACTCGCGCAGGTCGCCCTTGACCAGTACCGGCAGGAAGAAGTCGCCCTTGGCCAGGTAACGCTGGATCAGCAGGCGCAGGCCCTGCTGGAACGGCAACTCCAGGGACGCCGTCAGCCGGTGTTCGCCCGGCACCTTCAGGTACAGGCCGGTATGCCCCATGGTTTCGCCCGGCAGTATATGGATGCCGGTGGGTTCCACCGCATCGGCCGGAATATCGTTAAAGGTGTCGTGCCAGGCCAGCTCGTTCGGCAGTATGGTGATGCCGCCCTGGGCCTCGGTCGGCACCACGAAGCTGTAATTGCTGTAGAGCTTCTCCACATAGCCCGAATAGATGCACAGGCGATTTTCGAAGCGCCGCAGAAAGGCGATCGCCTCGCCGCGGTCGCTGATGGCATCCAGCTCCCAGGCCAGATCGTCCTGACGTTGCAACTCGGCCCAGCGGGCCTGGGCACGGGCCGCGGAAGAAAGGGAGGGCATGGGTTCGTTCAGCTTGGAAGTCATGCCATGGCCTACGCAGAAAGCATGCCAGCCCATTTCCCGCCCAAAACCGCGGCAGCCTCACCAGTCAGCGCCTGGGGCGGCTCTGGAGACAGTCG
>DATDTH010000744.1:0-8331 GCA_035290985.1 Pseudomonas sp.
CAATCGCGAAGCCTCGCGCCAGAGCCCCTACGTGGCTGAGGCCGGGCACTTCGCCCGGCGCAGCCTGCAGAACATCGCTCTGTCCTACCTGATGCTCAGCGGCAAGCCTCAGGTGCTGGCTGCAACTCTGGAGCAGTACGAGGCCTGCGACAACATGACCGAGCGCCTGACGGCCCTGGCGGTGCTGGTCAACTCGTCGTTCGCGGACGAGAAGGCCAAGACCCTGGCCGCTTTCGCCGACGCGTTCAAGGACAATCCCCTGGTGATGGACCAGTGGTTCAGCGTGCAGGCCGCCAGCCCGTTGCCCGGTGGGCTGGAGCGGGTGCAGCAATTGATGGCGCATCCAGCCTTCACCCTGAAGAACCCGAACAAGGTGCGGGCGCTGATCGGCGCCTTCGCCGGGCAGAACCTGGTCAACTTCCACCGGGCCGACGGCGCCGGCTACCGCTTTCTGGCGGACCTGGTGATTCAGCTCAATGCCCTCAACCCGCAGATCGCCGCGCGCCAGCTGGGGCCCTTGACCCGCTGGCGCAAGTACGACGAGGCGCGCCAGGCCGCGATGAAGGCCGAGCTGCAACGGATCCTGGCCTCGGGCGAGCTGTCCAGCGATGTCTATGAGGTGGTCAGCAAGAGCCTGGCCTAGCAGGCTGTTGAAAAACCGCTGCGCTAGCGGTGTGCGGCGGCCTGTCAGGCCTTGGGGCTGCAAAAGTGTTACCCGCTTGGTTCGGGTAACACTCATTTGTTACTTTAAGAAATAAAAAATTCTTGGATTATTCAGTTGCCTGCTTTGGCGCGGCGCGCGGCCGCAGGCTGGGTGGCAGGTAGGTGAACGGGCCTTTTTCGGCAATTCGTGTCCGACTGACCGAGCGCGCCAGATCGTAGGACAAGTTGCGCAAGTTTTTGCTGAATGTCGTAAGAGTTGTTCAGTGAATGATCAGTCATAAAATGCCGCGTGCGGTGCCCGTCAGCGCTGCAATTTTGTGAGGGAATATTTCCCAATTGGCACCATGGTTGCAGTAGCAACATGGAATCAGTCTGGTGGCTCAGAGCGCCGGGGCTTCGACCCCCGTCGACGGGCTGCGCGCGCCTTTCAAATATAAATAACAAAAACAGCAAGGGATAAAGTCGTCATCAGTACGGCTAAGCCGGGCCTCGGTCATCGAGGCTCGATCTAAAAATATGCGTATGGAGTACCGTTCCGATGGCTCACAAGCCCCGTCATTCTTCGTTGCGTTTCGCCCCGGCCAGGGCCGGTTATGCCTTTGCCGGGCTGCTGCCTTTGCTGGTTGCAGGTCAGGTCGAGGCGGTGGAGTTCAGCTTTGCCAACGATGAGATCAGCGGCTCCATCGATACCACGGTGTCCTACGGCCAGCTCTGGCGGGTGCAGGGGCGGGATAAGACCAACGACGATATCAATACCAACGACGGTAATCGCAACTTCGATACCGGCCTGGTTTCCGAGGTCTACAAACTGACCTCCGAGATCGAGGCGACCTATCAGAACTACGGGTTGTTCGTCCGGGGCACGGCGTCCTACGACACTCAACTGATGGATAAACGCAACGATTTCTACGACAACAACAGCGTGGCCCAGCCCAGTCAGAACCGTCCGAATAACGATCGTTTTACCTATGACACGCGTCATGAGGCGGGGCGCAATGCCGAGATTCTCGATGCTTATGTCTATGGCAACTGGGATGTGGCTGATATGCCGGTCACCGTGCGACTCGGCAACCAGGTGTTCAACTGGGGCGAAGGCATCTTCTACCGTGGCGGCATCAATACCACCAATCCTGTGGATGCCGCCAAGTTCCGCCTGCCAGGCGCCGAGCTGAAGGAAGTATTGGTGCCGGTCGAGGCGCTGAGTTTCAACCTCGGGTTGACCGATAACCTGTCGATGGAGGCCTTCTACCAGTTCAACTGGAAGGAAAGCGCCATCGATCCGGTGGGTACCTACTTCGCCGAGACCGATTTGTTCGCCACGGGGGGCAGTGAGGCCTATAGCCAGAATGCCGCGTTCGAGCCGGCACTGACCCCTCTGGAGGGTACCCCCTTCAGCTTCCTCAACGGTCGCAGTCTTTACGATAATGCGGCAGCCGGGAACCTGGGGCTACTGGCGGGTCAACCGGGTTATGACTTCGGCATGAATGGCACTGATTACGCCTTCGGCGACGTGATCAAGGTGGCCAGCGTGGGCAGCGATATCAATGCCAAGAACGATGGGCAGTTTGGATTGGCCTTTCGCTATATTGCCGAAGAATTGAATTCCACCGAATTCGGCTTCTTCATGGTCAATTACCACAGCAAGGAGCCGCAGATCGCCGCCGACTTCGGCAACTACGATGGTCTGGATATCGCGGCGTTGCGTCAGGCCGCGCAGACTGGAGCGATACTGGCCCCGGGTCTGATCAATGATCCGCTGACCACGGCCAACCTGCTGGCGACTATCGACAGTGCCGGCAACGCCACGGCGCGCCGCGAATATGTCGAAGATATCCGCATGTATGGCATCAGCTTCAATACCACCCTAGGCGAAGCCTCGGTGTTCGGTGAGCTCTCCTACCGGCCGAACTTGCCGATCGGCATGAGCACAACCAACGATATTCTGGGCGACCTGCTGGTGCAGGGTGTCACGGGTGCGACCAATTTGTATGACCAGAATATAGCTGGCAGCGAAGCCTGTGCCGCGGTAGCCGGTCGGCAGTTGTGCCGCAGTGGGGTGTTCCACAACTACGAGCGGGTCGAGTCCTTTAATGCGTCCCTGGGGACTATCTATAACTTCGGTCCTGCCCTGTCGTTCGACTCGTTGTTCGGCGTAGCCGAGTTGTCTTCCGAGCACCTGCGCGGCAGCGGTCTGCAATACACCGATTTCAATGGTCAAGAGCGTTATTACGCCGGCCGCCCCAACAGCGCCTATGTCACCGGTTTCGAGCGTGACGACCAGATCAACAAGAACGCCTACGGCTATACCCTGGTCATGAGCGGCACCTGGAACGATGTCTATGCCGGCGTGAACGTCTCGCCGTTCGCCGTCTACAAGGATGACTTCGAGGGCAACTCGCACCAGACCGGCAACTTCATCGAAGGGCGCAAGGCCTACACCCTCGGTGTGAAAGCCAGCTACCTGAACAGCCTGGAAGCCGAACTGCAGTACACCGAGTTCTATGGCGCCGGACAGAACGACTCGGGCCGCGACCGCGACAACATTGGCGTCAACGTCAAGTACTCCTTCTAAGACCCAACTGACAAGTGCCGGATGCCTTCGGGTGTCCGACCTATGACTGATCACGGAGAAATACCATGCTGAACAAGTACAGCCTGATAGGGGTCGCAGTGGCCCTGTCGCTGTCCGCTGGCGCTTTGGCGGCGGTTTCGCCGCAAGAAGCGGCCACGCTGGGTACCAGCCTGACGCCTTTTGGCGCCGAGAAGGCCGGCAATGCCGCGGGCACCATTCCGGCCTGGACCGGCGGTATCACCCAGGCCCCGGCCGAGTACAAGAAGCCCGGTCAGCACCACCCCGATCCGTTCGCCAGCGACAAGCCGCTGTTCACCATCACCAAGGCCAACCTGGACCAGTACAAGGACAACCTGACCCCGGGTCAGATCGCCCTGTTCAATGCCTACCCGGCCAGCTATCAGATGCCGGTGTACCAGAGTCGGCGCTCCGGCTCCGCGCCGCAGTGGGTGTATGACAACACCCTGAAGAACGCCGGCAGCGCCAAGCTGCTGGACGGCGGCAACGGTTTCTCCGATGCCTACGGCGGTATTCCGTTCCCGATTCCCCAGAGCGGCGTCGAGGCCCTGTGGAACCATATCGCGCGTTACCGTGGCAGCTACATCGTGCGCCGCGCCTCGGAAGTGGCGGTCCAGCGTAACGGTGCGTTCAGCCTGGTGACCTCGCAGCAGGAAGCCCTGTTCAAGTTCTACGATCCCAAGGGTTCGTTCGCCGACCTGAACAACATCATGTTCTATTACCTGTCCTTCACCAAGAGCCCGGCGCGCCTGGCCGGTGGTGCGGTGCTGGTCCATGAGACCCTGGACCAGGTCAAGGAGCCGCGTCAGGCCTGGGGCTACAACGCCGGCCAGCGTCGCGTGCGCCGTGCGCCGAACCTGGCGTACGACACCCCGATTGCCGCCGCCGATGGTCTGCGCACCGCCGACGACACCGACATGATCAACGGCTCGCCGGATCGCTACGACTGGAAGCTGGTGGGCAAGAAGGAGATCTACATCCCCTACAACAACTACAAGCTGTCCGGCGAGGGTGTGAAGTACCAGGACCTGCTGCAGGTCGGTCACCTGAATCCGGCCCTGACCCGTAACGAGCTGCACCGCGTCTGGGTGGTGGAAGGCACGCTGAAAAGTGCAGCCCGTCACATCTACTCCAAGCGCACCCTGTTCCTCGACGAGGACAGCTGGCAGGCTGCAGTGGTCGACCAGTACGACGGTCGCGGCGAGCTGTGGCGGGTCTCGGTGGCCTACCTGAAGAACTACTACGAGTTGCCGACCACCTGGTCCGCCCTGGATGTGTTCCACGATCTGCAGGCCCGCCGTTACCATGTGCAGAACCTGGACAGCGAAGAGTCGGGCACCATCGACTTCAGTCAGGCGATTCCGGACGACGGTTATTTCAAACCGGCCGCGCTGCGCCGTCGCGGCACGCGTTGATCGCCCTGCCGTTCTGAGCGAAGGCCGCTACGAGAGTAGCGGCCTTTGTGCATGGAAATCCTGTATAACCTGTCAATCACGCGGGTTTGGCTTAACAAAACATAACGTCATGCCGATTGTCAGGTCTTTCCAAAGCTGGATAGGATAAGCGGTCTGCTCAATGGCAGATCGACCAAATAACAATAAGGGGGAAAGGTGTATGAGTGAGCCCGTCCTGTGGCGCACCGAGTCCGGTCATGCAGTGGAGGTCCTTCCTGCTCCGGCGTCGCGCTTCCACTCGCCGCTGGCCAAGGCGCTCTCGCTGTGCAGTGTGCTGTCGATGCTGGCTTTCGCGGCCCCGCTCCATGCGCAAACGGCCGACGCTGCTGCCGCCTCCTATGCCATCGAGTCGCCCAAGGCCGCCCAGGGACTGCTGCTGGACGTGGTCCACGCGGGCAAGCGGCTGGTCGCTGTGGGAGACCGTGGGCATATCCTGTTCTCCGATGATGACGGCAAGACCTGGACCCAGGCCAAGGTGCCAACCCGACAGTTATTGACGGCGGTGTTTTTTGTCGACGACAAGAAAGGCTGGGCCGTGGGTCACGATGCGCAAATTCTCGCCAGCGAAGATGGCGGCGCCACCTGGACCCAGCAGTACAGCGACCTGGAACGGGAGGAGGGGGCGCCCTTCCTGGATGTCTGGTTCAGGGATGCAACGACCGGTTTCGTGGTGGGCGCCTATGGCGCGTTGTTCGAGACCACCGATGGCGGCAAGAGCTGGAACGATGTCGGCGACCGCATGAACAACGAGGATGGCTATCACCTGAACGCCATTGCCGAGGTCAAGGATGCCGGACTGTTCGCCGTTGGCGAGATGGGCAGCATGTTCCGTTCGGCGGACTGGGGCCAGACCTGGGAAACGCTTAGTGGTCCCTACCAGGGTTCGCTGTTCGGTGTCCTCGGCACCGCCCAGCCGCAAACGCTGATCGTCTATGGGCTGCGTGGCAACCTGTTCCGCTCCACGGATTTCGGCACCACCTGGCAGGCGATCGAGCTCAACACCAGCAGTGGTCCGCTGGAGTTCGGCCTGGCCAACGGCACCCTGCTTCCAGATGGCAGCCTGGTGGTGGTTGGGCATGGCGGCAGCCTGCTCAAGAGTACCGATGACGGCCGCAGCTTCAGTGTGCAGAACCGTCCTGATCGTTTGTCTTTGGCCGGTGTGACAACGGATGGCAAGGGCGACCTGATTTTGGTGGGACAGGGCGGCGTGCATGTCTCCTCGCCGACAGGCGCCATTCAGGGCCAACAATAATAAGCCGGGGTAGTGTTTGATGAGTAACCATCACCAGGACAAGGCGACTTTTCTCGAGCGCCTGATTTTCAACAATCGGCCGGCGGTGATCCTGATCTGCCTGCTGATCAGCATCTTCCTGTTCTTCCAGGCCACCCAGGTGCGCCCGTCGACCAGCTTCGAGAAGATGATTCCGCTGAGCCACCCCTTCATCCAGAAGATGATGGAACACCGCAACGACCTGGCCAACCTGGGCAACACGGTGCGGATCTCGGTGGAAGCCAAGGACGGTGACATCTTCACCAAGGACTACATGGAGACCCTGCGTCAGGTCAACGACGAGGTGTTCTACATTCCCGGTGTCGACCGTTCCGGCCTGAAGTCGCTGTGGAGCCCCAGCGTGCGCTGGACCGAAGTGACCGAAGAGGGTTTCGCCGGCGGCGAAGTCATACCCCAGACCTATGACGGTAGCCCCGCCAGCCTGGAAGAGCTGCGCAATAACGTACTCAAGTCCGGGCAGATCGGCCGGCTGGTGGCGAACAATTTCAAGTCGAGCATCGTCGACGTGCCGTTGCTCGAGGCCTACCCGGATCCCAAGGATCAGGGCAAGCTGATCAAGCTGAACTACCAGGAGTTCTCCCACCAGCTGGAAGAGAAGATCCGCGAGAAGTTCCAGGCGCAGAACCCCAACGTCCAGGTGCATATCATCGGCTTCGCCAAGAAGGTTGGTGACCTGATCGACGGCCTGCTGATGGTGGTGATGTTCTTCGGCGCGGCCCTGCTGATCACCTTCGTCCTGCTCTACTGGTTCACCTGGTGCATTCGCAGCACCATCGCCGTGCTGTTCACCACCCTGATCGCGGTGGGCTGGCAGTTGGGGCTGATGCACACCGTCGGGTTCGGCCTGGATCCCTACTCGATGCTGGTGCCCTTCCTGATCTTCGCCATCGGCATCTCCCATGGGGTGCAGAAGATCAACGGTATCGCCCTGCAGTCGAGCGAGGCCGAGAATGCCCTGACCGCCGCGCGGCGTACCTTCCGTCAGCTGTTCCTGCCGGGGATGATCGCGATCCTGGCCGATGCGGTGGGGTTCATCACCCTGCTGCTGATCGACATTGGCGTGATCCGCGAGCTGGCCATCGGTGCGTCCATCGGTGTGGCAGTCATCGTGTTCACCAACCTGATCCTGCTGCCGGTGGCCATCTCCTACGTCGGCATCAGCAAGAAGGCCGTGGACCGCAGCAAGCGCGATGCCGTGCGCGACCATCCGTTCTGGCGCCTGCTGTCGAACTTCGCCCATCCCGTGGTGGCACCAATCTCGGTGGTCCTGGCCCTGGCGGCCGGTGTGGGTGGCTTCTGGTACCAGCAGCAGAACCTGCAGATCGGCGACCTGGATCAGGGCGCGCCGGAACTGCGTCCGGACTCGCGCTACAACCTGGACAACGACTTCGTCATCAAGAACTACTCCACCAGCTCCGACGTACTGGTGGTCATGGTCAAGACCGCGCCTGAAGGTTGCTCGACCTTCCAGACCCTGTCGGCCATGGACGAGTTGATGTGGAAGATGCAGAACACCCCGGGCGTGCAGTCGGCCATCTCCATGGTCACCGTGTCCAAGCAGGTGATCAAGGGCATGAACGAGGGCAACCTGAAATGGGAAACCCTGTCGCGTAACCAGGACGTGCTGAACAACTCCATCGCCCGTGCCGATGGCCTGTACAACACCGACTGCTCCCTGGCGCCGGTGCTGGTGTTCCTCCAGGATCACAAGGCTGCGACCCTCAAGCGTGCGGTGGCGGCGGCCGAGGCCTTCGCTGCGGAAAACAACAAGGAAGGCCTGCAGTTCCTGATGGCAGCCGGTAACGCCGGTATCGAGGCGGCGACCAACGAGGTAATCAGCAAGTCCGAGTTGCTGATCCTGGCCCTGGTCTACCTGTGCGTAGGCGTGATGTGCATGATCACCTTCCGCTCCTTCGCCGCGACCCTGTGCATCGTCCTGCCGCTGATCCTCACCTCGGTGCTGGGCAACGCGCTCATGGCGTTCCTGGGCATAGGCGTGAAGGTGGCAACCCTGCCGGTGATCGCCCTCGGTGTGGGTATCGGTGTCGACTACGGCATCTATATCTACAGCCGCCTGGAAAGTTTCCTGCGCGCCGGCATGACCCTGCAGGAAGCCTACTACCAGACCCTGAAATCAACGGGCAAGGCCGTGCTGTTCACCGGTCTGTGCCTGGCCATCGGGGTGGCGACCTGGATGTTCTCGGCGATCAAGTTTCAGGCCGACATGGGCTTGATGCTGACCTTCATGTTCATCGTCAACATGTTCGGCGCGCTCTGGCTGCTGCCGGCCCTGGCGCGTTTCCTGATCAAGCCCGAGAAACTGGCAGGCAAGG
>DATDTH010000745.1:0-2190 GCA_035290985.1 Pseudomonas sp.
GTGGCCGTCGCGCAGTTCGGCGCGGGTGCGCAGGTTATGGGCTTCGGAACCGGCCTGGGGTTCGGTCAGGCAGAAGCAGCCGATGGCCTCGCCACTGGCCAGGCGTGGCAGCCAGGCCTGCTGTTGCGCCGGGCTGCCGTATTTGAGAATGGGGCCGCAGCCGACCGAGTTGTGCACGCTCATCAGCGCGCCGAGGGCGCCGTCGCCGGCGGCGACTTCCTCCACGGCCAGGGCATAGGCCACGTAGTCGAGGTAGCTGCCGCCCCATTCCTCGGGCACCACCATGCCCAGCAGGCCCAGTTCGCCCATCTGCGCCACCAGGGCGTCGTCGAGCCAGCCAGCCTGCTCCATCTGCTGGGACCTGGGGGCGATCTCGCGACGGGCGAAATCCCGGGCCATGTCGCGGATCATGCGTTGCTCTTCGCTCAGTTCGAGGTCGTGCATCGTTCTCTCTCTTGCTCTTGTTAGGGGGGGCGCTCAGGCCCTGCGGCGCGCGGGCGCGGCGGGCGTGAAGCCACTGAAGAAGTCCTGCACCCGCTGCGGTTGTACCTGGGCCAGGCTGGGTGGATTCCAGTGCGGGGTCTTGTCCTTGTCGATGATCAGGGCGCGGACCCCTTCGATGAAGTCGCCCTTGGCGAACCATTGGTCACCCAGATGGTGCTCTAGGCGAAAACAATCCGCCAGCGGCAGCTCGCGGCCGCGGCGCAGCAGTTCGAGGGTCACGCTCATGGCCAGGGGCGAACGGCTGTCGAGCACCGCGACTGTCGCCTCGGCCCAGGCGGCGAACTCGGGCCGGCGCTCGGCCTGCAGCGCGGCGCGGATGGCGGGCAGGTCCGCCAGGGCGAAATGCTGGTCGATGACCGGGCGCAACGCCTCGAGCTCGGCCCCCGGCAGTTTGTCGTTGGCCAGGGTGGCGAGCAGGGTGCGCAGGGCTTCGCGCGGGTGGGTGGTCCAGCTCAGGTTGTCCAGGCAGCGGTCCAGCTCGGCCAGTTGCTCGCTGGGCAGGCACCAGTCGGCCAAACGGGCATAGAGCGCATCGGCCGCCCGCACCTGCAGGCCGGTGACGCCCAAATAGATGCCCAGTTCGCCGGGCAGGCGCGGCAGGAAATAGCTGCCGCCGACATCGGGGAAAAAGCCGATGCCGACTTCCGGCATGCCCATCCTGGCGCGCTCGGTGATCACCCGCAGCGCGGCGCCCTGGACCAGGCCCATGCCGCCGCCGAGGACGAAGCCGTCCATCAACGCCAGCAGGGGTTTGGGGTAGCGGTGGATATGCTGGTCGAGGGCGTATTCCTCCTCGAAGAAGACCCGGTGCAGGTCGTCGCCGGTCTGGTAGCTGTCGTGCAGGGCGCGGATGTCGCCGCCGGCGCAGAACGCCTTGCCCTCCGTGGCGCGCAGCACCACGGCGAGAATCCGCGGGTCCGCTTCCCAGGCCTGCAGCTGGTGCCTGAGCTGGCGGATCATCGGCAGGGTCAGGGCGTTCAGCCCCTCCGGGCGGTCGAGGCTCAGGTGGCCGATGCGGTTGCGTACCGCGGCCCGCACGCAGATGTCGCTTGGCGGCATGCTCAGGCCTCCTTGCGGTAGAGCTTGATGATGGCGGAGAAATCCAGGCCGCCATGGCCCTGCAGGCTGAAGCTCTGGTAGAGCTGCTGCGCCACCGCGCCGAGCACCACCGGCTGGCCGACCTGCTTGGCCGCCTCGCTGGCCAGGCCCAGGTCCTTGAGCATCAGGTCGCTGCCGAAGCCGCCGCTGTAGCCGCGGGCGGCGGGCGCGTTGTCCTGCACGCCGGGGAAGGGGTTGTAGCTGTCCGAACTCCAGCAGCGGCCGCTGGAGGTGTTGATGATGCCGGCCAGCACGCTGGCGTCCATGCCCAGGGCGACGCCGAGGCTCATGGCTTCGGCGACCCCGATCATCGAGATGCCCAGCAGCAGGTTGTTGGCGACCTTGGCCACCTGGCCGTTGCCGGCGGCGCCGCAGTGCACGATGTTCTTGCCCATGGCCGCGAGAATCGGCCGGGCGCGCTCGAAGTCGGCCGGGCTGCCGCCGACCATAAAGGTCAGGGTGCCGGCGGCGGCCCCGCCGGTGCCGCCGGAGACCGGCGCATCGAGCATGGGGTTGCCCTGCTTGGCCGCGGCGGCGGCGACTTCCCGTGCGCTCATGGGGTCGATGGTCGAGCTGTCGATCAGCAAC
>DATDTH010000746.1:0-5199 GCA_035290985.1 Pseudomonas sp.
CCCTGCTCGGCGTGCCGCTGGTGCCGGGCTGGATCACCCCCGGCATCCCGGTAGTGCTGCTCTACCTGGGCGACTACAAGCCCGGCCCGGAGGCCATCCAGGCACTCTTCGCCCTGCAGTTCCTGGTGTTCGTGATCTTCCTGTTCCTCGGGGTCACCCGCCTGGGCAGCGCCATGGTGCGCATCGTGCCCAACTCGATGAAGGGCGGCATCATCATCGGTGCCGGCATCGCCGCGCTGATGGGCGAAATCTCCAGCGGCGGGCGCCTGGCCAACACGCAGATCTCCCTGGTGCTGGGCAGCCTGGCCTGCCTCTACCTGATGTTCTCGGTGTCGTTCAAGGGCCTGACCGAACGGGTGCCCCTGGCGCGCAAGATCGTCAACTACGGCATGGTGCCGGGCATGCTGATCGCCATTGCCGTGGGCATCGCCGTGGGCGAATACAAGATGCCCGAGCTGAAGTGGGGCATCACCCAGCCGGCCTTCGACCAGCTGTGGAACTACCTGCCGTTCGGCATCGGTTTCCCCGACGCCAAGGTCTTCCTCTACGCCATCCCGACCGCGGTGATCGCCTACATCATCGCCTTCGGCGACATCATCGTCGGCCAGTCGCTGATGCAACGGGCCGATGAACTGCGCACCGACGAGAAGATCGAAAACAACGTCGACCGCATTCACCTGGTGACCGCCTTGCGCAACGCCCTGCATGCCTTCTTCGCGCCCTACCCGGGCCTGGCCGGGCCGCTGTGGACCGCCGCCGCGGCGACCATGGCCGAGCGCTACAAGTACGGGCGCAAGGCGATGGACTCGATCTACAGCGGTGCCGGCACCTTCTGGATCACCGGCTTTATCGCCCTGTTCATCCTGCCGCTGGTCAGCTTCTTCCAGCCGGTGCTGCCGATCGCCCTGTCGCTGACCCTGATCCTGACCGGCTACATCTGCCTGATGGTCGGCTTCGAGCAGTTGAACAACAACACCGAGCGCGGCATCGCCGGCACCATGGGTGTGGTGCTCGCGGTCTACGGCGCAGGCTGGGGCCTGGCCGCCGGCGCGGCCCTGTACATCCTGGTCGAGCGCACCCACCTGCTGCGCTTCTCGCCACCCAAGGCCGGCGACGCGCCCGAGGCCGACTGACCCGCTGCGACGCGGCCCTGGCCGCGCCGCACTTATTCCGTCACGAGCCGGGGGCCATGCCCCCGGCGTTTTACCTGAGGTGATCCGATGCCCGATTTCAACGCCCCCCTGCGCGACATGCGTTTCGTCCTGCACGACGTGTTCGAGGCCCCGGCCCTGTGGGCCCGCCTGCCGGCGCTGGCCGAGACGGTGGACGCTGCCACCGCCGACGCCATTCTCGAGGAAGCGGCCAAGGTCACCGGCCAGTTGATCGCCCCGCTCAACCGCAGCGGCGACGAGGAAGGCGCCCAGTGGCGCGACGGCGCGGTCAGCACCCCGGCCGGCTTCAAGCAGGCCTACGCCACCTACCGCGAGGGCGGCTGGGTCGGCCTGGCCGGCAATCCACTGTTCGGCGGCATGGGCATGCCGAAGATGCTCGCCGTGCAGTTCGAGGAAATGCTCTACGCCGCCAACAGCAGCTTCGCCCTGTATTCCGCCCTGAGCGCCGGCGCCTGCCTGGCGATCGACGCCCATGCCAGCGAGGACCTCAAGGCCCTCTACCTGCCGCCCATGTACGAGGGCCGCTGGGCCGGTTCCATGTGCCTGACCGAGGCCCATGCCGGCACCGACCTGGGCCTGCTGCGCACCCGCGCCGAACCCCAGGCCGACGGCAGCTACGCTATCAGCGGCAGCAAGATCTTTATCACCGGCGGCGACCAGGACCTGACCGAAAACATCATCCACCTGGTGCTGGCCAAGCTGCCGGATGCGCCGGCCGGGGCCAAGGGCCTCTCGCTGTTTCTGGTGCCCAAGCGCCGGGTCGAGGCCGACGGTTCCCTGGGCGCCGGCAACGCCGTGAGCTGCGGTTCGATCGAACACAAGATGGGCATCAAGGCTTCGGCCACCTGCGTGATCAACTTCGACGGCGCCCGCGGCCACCTGATCGGCGACGTCGGCAAGGGCCTGGCGGCCATGTTCACCATGATGAACTACGAACGCCTGTCCATCGGCCTGCAGGGCATCGGCTGCGCCGAGGCCTCCTACCAGGCCGCCCGGGACTATGCCCGCGAGCGCCTGCAGAGCCGCGCATCGAGCGGGCCCCAGGCCAAGGAACAGATGGCCGACCCGATCATAGTGCACGCCGATGTGCGCCGCATGCTGCTGACCATGAAGGCCCTGACCGAGGGCGGCCGGGCCTTCGCCTGCTATGTCGGCCAGCAGCTCGACCTGGCCAAGTTCGCCGAGGATGGCGACGAGAAACGGGCCGCCGAGGCCCTGGTCGCCCTGCTCACTCCGGTGGCCAAGGCCTTCTTCACCGACACCGGGCTGGAAAGCTGCGTGCATGGCCAGCAGGTGTTCGGCGGTCACGGCTATATCCGCGAGTGGGGCCAGGAGCAACTGGTACGCGACGTGCGCATCGCCCAGATCTACGAAGGCACCAACGGCATCCAGGCCCTCGACCTGCTCGGACGCAAGGTGGTGGCCAACGGCGGCGCCGCGCTGCGCCAGTTCACCGGCGAAATTCGCGCCTTCGCCCAGACCGCCGACAGCCCGCACGAGCGCGCGCTGCTGGACGCCGTGACGCGCCTCGAAGACCTCAGCGCCTGGCTGATCGAACAGGCCGCCGAAGACCCCGACGCCACCGGTGCCGCCTCGGTGGACTACCTGCACCTGTTCGGTTATGTCGCCTATGCCTACCTCTGGGCGCGCATGGCCGCCGTGGCCCAGGCCCGCCAGGAGCAGGACCCGGTCTTCCATGAGGCCAAGCTGGCCACCGCCGCGTTCTTCTTCGAGCGCCTGCTGCCGCGCATCCTGAGCCTGGAGGCAAGCATCCGCGCCGGCAGCACCTCGCTCTACCGGCTGCCCGCCGAATCCTTCTAAGCAGTTGAGTGTTTGCGCGGCGTCTCGATACCGAGGCGTCGCGCTTTTTTATTCCACCGTGGGCGCCAGCGGCGCCCGATCGGAGCTTGCCCATGCGTGATGTCGTGATAGTCGCAGCCACCCGTACCGCCATAGGCGCCTTCCAGGGCGCCTTGAGCCGAACCCCCGCCACCGAGCTGGGCGCCGCGGTGATCCGCCGCCTGCTGGTCGACAGCGGCCTGCCCGGTGAAGCGGTCGACGAGGTGATACTCGGCCAGGTGCTCACCGCCGGCGCCGGACAGAACCCGGCGCGCCAATCCGCGCTCCGGGCCGGACTGCCGCATACGGTACCGGCCATGACCCTGAACAAGGTCTGTGGCTCCGGGCTCAAGGCCGTGCAACTGGGCTACCAGGCCATCGCCTGCGGCGATGCCGAGGTGATCATCGCCGGCGGCCAGGAAAACATGAGCCTGGCCGCCTATGTCCTGCCCGGCGCCCGCAGCGGCCTGCGCCTGGGCCATGCCCAACTGGTCGACAGCATCATCCAGGACGGCCTCTGGGACGCCTTCAACGACTACCAAATGGGCATCACCGCGGAGAACCTGGCCGAGCAGTACGGCCTGGGCCGCGAGGAGCAGGATGCCTTCGCCGCCACCTCCCAGCAGCGGGCCTGCGCCGCCATCGCCGCCGGGCGCTTCCAGGCCGAGATCACCCCGATCCTGATTCCCCAGCGCCAGGGCGAACCCCTGGCCTTCGCCACGGACGAGCAACCCCGGGCCGGCACCACGGTCGAGTCCCTGGGCAAGCTCAAGCCGGCCTTCCAGAAGGACGGCTCGGTGACCGCCGGCAACGCCTCCAGCCTGAACGACGGCGCCGCCGCCGTGCTGCTGATGAGCGCGACCAAGGCCGCCGAACTGGGCCTGCCGGTGCTGGCGCGGATAGTCGCCGCCGCCAGCGCCGGGGTCGACCCGGCGATCATGGGCATAGGCCCGGTATTCGCCACCTGCAAGGCCCTGGAAAAGGCCGGCTGGCGCCTGGAGGACCTGGACCTGATCGAGGCCAACGAAGCCTTCGCCGCCCAGGCCCTGGCCGTCGGCCGCGAGCTGTACTGGGACGCCAAGCGGGTCAATGTCAACGGCGGCGCGATCGCCCTGGGCCACCCCATAGGCGCGTCCGGCTGCCGGGTGCTGGTGACCCTGCTGCACGAGATGCTCAGGCGCGACGCCAAGAAAGGCCTGGCGACCCTGTGCATCGGCGGCGGCCAGGGCGCGGCGATGCTGCTGGAGCGCTAAGCCCAAGGGCGGGTTGCAGAGGCGGGGCTTTTCCGTAGGTCGGGTTAGCGCAGCGTAACCCGACGTGGTTGCCGTCTTGCGGCCCCGCGCACAAGGCATCATTTTTCGTAGATCCCAGATAAGCCTTGGCGCAATCCGGGACTACAGGTTTCGCCGAAGCGCTGCGGTGCGGTGCGGTGCGCACAGCGTAGCGACGCCCGGCGCACCCTACGGGGCCCCGTTCCCCCCTGATCTATAGGTTTCATCGAGACGCTTTCGTAGGTCGGGTTAGCGCAGCGTAACCCGACAATAGTGGTTGCCGAATGCCAACCGACGCCCCCACCTACAGGCCCGCTGGTTTATAGTCGCTCGACTCCGAGACAATGGATTCGACACGGCGAAGGGCAGGCAAACCAGATGAATGACAAGGGCCAGGACTGGCTTCTGCGCGCCGCGCACCCGATGAAACTGGAGCGCATCGAGGCGTACTTCAGCGGGCACGCCTACGCCCCCCACCGCCACGACACCTACGCCATCGGGCGCACCCTGTCGGGCGTGCAGAGCTTTCATTACCGGCGCAGCCTGCGCCACAGCAAGCCCGGCGTGACCATGGTGCTGCACCCGGATGAAGTCCATGACGGCCAGGCAGGGACCGACGCGGGCTTTCGCTACCGGATGATCTATGTCGAGCCGGCGCTGCTGCAGCAAGCCCTGGGCGGCAAACCACTGCCCTTCGTCCCAGGCGGACTGTCCAGCGACCCACGGCTGTTCGCCGCCACCCAGGTGCTGCTGCAGGCCATGGACTGCCCCATCGACCCGTTGGAGGAAGACGACGCCCTGTTCGACCTGGCCCAGGCTCTGAGCGCCAGCGCGGGCCAGCAGCGCGGGCGGCGGAGCCATGACTTCCAGGCCACGGAACGGGCGCGGGAGTACATCCACAGCACCCTGGACAGTCC
>DATDTH010000747.1:0-3294 GCA_035290985.1 Pseudomonas sp.
GCCAGTGCAGCTCGGTGGTCAGGCAATACCAGGTGCCGAGCAGCAGCCAGGCGCTCAGCAGTACGCTGAAGAATCCGCGCACCTGCTGGTCCTTGAGCAGCGCCCGGTAGTTGCCGCGCAGGGTCGAGACATAGAGCACGAAGGGCAGGCTGCCGAGAATCATCACCGCCACCGCGACCCAGTGAACGGCGGGTTGCTGCCAGTTTGCCAGGGAGGCGTCCGAGGTGGAAAAACCGCCGGTGGCGATGGCCGACATGGCATGGTTGAGTGCATCGAAAGGGCCCATGCCCGCGGCCCAGAACCCCAGGAACCCTAGCAGGCTGAGGCCCAGGTAGGCCACGACCATGTACTTGGCGACCATGTGCGAGCGGGGCATGACCTTTTCCGAGCGGTCCGAGGATTCGGTCTGGAACAGGCGCATGCCACCGATACGCAGCATCGGCAGAATGGCCACGGCCATGGCGATAAAACCGATGCCGCCCAGCCAGTGCAGCAGCGAGCGCCAGATCAGGATGCCCGGCGACATGCTGTCCAGGCCGCTGAGCACGGTGGCGCCGGTGGCGGTAATGCCGGACATGCTCTCGAAGAAGGCATCGGTGTAGCTCATGTCCCGGGCGAACAGGAATGGCAGGGCGGCGAACAACCCCACCAGCAGCCAGCTCGATACGGTCAGCAGGTACATGTCCCTTGGGCGCAGTTGGCTGTTTTCCGGGCGACCCTGGAGGACCAGCGCCAGTCCGACGAGGAAGGTGATCAGGCTCGACCAGAGGAAGGCGTTCAGGTCTTGGGGTTGCTCGAGGATCAGCAGGGTCAGCATGGGCACGACCATGCTGATGGCCAGGGTAATCAGGAAAATGCCGTTGATGAAACCGAGGATGCGCAGGGTCGGTCGGGCCATGGGACGGGCTCTGAAAGTGAGGGCGCCATTCTACGCGGCGGCAACCGGCTGTAAATGCGCGATTCGGTTGAACCGGCTGCCGCATTCGCGGCGCTTCAGTGCCTCCAGAACGCCCGGGTCAGCAGCACCAGCACGGTCAGTATCTCCAGGCGGCCGAGCAACATGCCGAGGGTCAGCAGCCATTTGGCCGCATCCGGCAGGCTGGAAAAATTGCCGGCCGGGCCTATGATCGGCCCGAGTCCCGGACCGACGTTGCACACGGCGGTGGCGGCGCCGGTCAGCGCGGTGACCCAGTCCAGGCCCAGCAGGGTCAGGCCCAGGGCGATCACACCTATGGTCACGGTGAAGAAGAAGGAAAAGGTCACCAGGGAACGGACGATATCCTCGTCGAGGTTATGTCCGTTGTACTGCTGCTTGATCATCGCGCGCGGATGCACCAGTTGCTGCAGGTTGGCCTTGAGCAGCACATAGGCCACCTGGAAGCGGAAGATCTTCAGCCCGCCGGAGGTGGAGCCGGAGCAGCCGCCGACGAAGGTCAGGTAGAAGAACAGCAGCACGGCGAAACTGCCCCACAGGCTGTAGTCACCCAGGGCCACGCCTGTGGTGGTGACGACCGAGGTGACGTTTACCGCGACTATGCGCAAGGCATCCCACCAGGTGTTGTCGGAGTGCTGCCAGAGCCAGGTGGCGAACACCAGCCAGGTGACCAGCAGGAAAGCGACGAAGCCGCGCACCTGGTGGTCCCGGATCAGCGCCTTGCGATGGCCACGCAACATGGCGACGTAGAGGGTGAAGGGCAGGGCGCCGAGCATCATGAACAGCACCGCGACCCAGTGAACGGCGGGTTGCTGCCAGTTTGCCAGGGAGGCGTCCGAGGTGGAAAAGCCGCCGGTGGAGATCATCGACATCGCGTGGTTGACCGCGTCGAACGGGGTCATGCCGGCCAGCCAGAAGCTCAGGGTGCTCAGGGCGCTCAGGCCGACATAGACCACCAGGATGTATTTGGCGGCCATGTGCGAGCGCGGCATGACCTTCTCGCCCCAGTCCGAGGATTCGGTCTGGAACAGGCGCATGCCGCCGACCCGCAGCAATGGCAGGATCGCCACCGCCATGCCGATAAAGCCGATACCGCCCAGCCATTGCAGCATCGAGCGCCAGATCAGCAGCCCCGGGGAGGCGCTGTCCAACCCCGACAGGACGGTGGAGCCGGTGGTGGTGATGCCGGACATGGTCTCGAAGAAGGCGTCGGTGTAGCTGATGTGCTGGATCAGCACCATGGGCAGCGCGGCGAAACAGCAGACCACCACCCAGCTGGCGGTGGTGAGAAAATACATGTCCCGCGGCCGCAGTTGGGCATTCTCCGGGCGGCCGGGCACCACCAGGGCCAGTCCTGCGACAAAGGTGATCATGCTCGACCAGAGAAAGGCCTGGATATCGTCGGTGCGCTCGAAGACCAGCAGAGTCAGCATGGGGATGACCATGCTCACGGCCAGGGTGATCAGAAAGATGCCGAGGATGAAACCGATAATGCGCAGCGTCGGCAGGGCCATAAATCCGGCTCGGAAGGACAGAGGGTGCCATTCTACGCGGAGCCAGGCCTGGCGAAACATGTGCTTACAGGGTTTTTTGTTTAAATCCATGGGTTTCCTGCGCGGGTGACGGGGCGGTGGTCCGCGCCGCGATCGGCTAGAATGCCGGCTCGATGATTCTGGAGGTGGCCGATGGAGGCTCTCGACGCTCTGCTCAACCGTGTATCCGCACCGCGCCTGGTCGAGCCCGCGCCCGATGCGGCGCAGCGCGACCTGTTGTTTCGCGCGGCCTTGCGTGCCCCGGATCACGGTCAGCTGCGGCCCTGGCGTTTCCTGACGGTGGAAGGCGCGGCGCGCGAGCAACTCGGCGAACTGCTGGTTCAGGGTCTGCTGGCGAGCCATGCCGAGGCGCCGCCCGAGGCCGTGGCCAAGGCCCGCGCCATGCCCCTGCGTGCACCGCTGCTGGTGCTGGTGATCGCCCGCCTGCAGGCCCACGCCAAGGTGCCGCAGCAGGAGCAGTTACTGGCGGCGGGCTGTGCCGCCCATGCCATCCTGCTGGCGGCCCATGCCCAGGGCATAGGCGCGGTCTGGCGCACCGGCGAGCTGGCCTACAGCGCCGCGGTGGCGGCCGGTTTGGGCTTGGGCGAGGGCGAGCAGGTCATCGCTTTTCTCTACCTGGGCACGCCCGAGCGCGAATTGCGCACACCGGTGGCGCTGGACCCGGCAGCATTTGTCAGCGCCTGGCCGGGGGAGGCGTAGGGCGGCCTCGGCGCAGCCCGCCACGTTGTCACAGACCGTAGGTCGGGTTAGCGAAGCGTAACCCGACAACGATGGCGTCGGGTTAGCAAAACTTAACCCGACCTACGA
>DATDTH010000748.1:0-2648 GCA_035290985.1 Pseudomonas sp.
CCAGCTGCAGGACATGGCCAACCCCGGTGTCGCACCGGAGGCCAAGGTGCGGGTCGAGTACCGCAGCCGGCCGGTGGCCTTCACCGACGGCACCCTGGTAGAGCTGCGCCAGCCACAGTTGAAGATCAGCCAGCTCGGCTATGGCCCCTTGCACCCGCAAACCCTGGTCTCCGCCCGCGTCGCCCCGCCGATGATCGGCCTGGGCCTGCTCGAAGCCATAGCCGAGGCGGACATCCTGGCCAATGCCGACCCGGACGACGCCAACGGTGACGGGATTTCCGGGCGGCCCAATGCCGTCTGGGACGCCGCCCGGGGCAAGACCGTGCTCGGCCGCTTCGGCTGGAAAGCCGGCCAGCCGAGCCTGAACCAGCAGAACGCCCATGCCTTCGCCGGCGATATGGGCTTGACCACCGACCTGCTCACGCAGGACCCGTGCACGGCGGCACAAGCCGACTGCCGCAGCGCCGTGAACGGCGGCGAACCGGAAGTCAGCGCCAGCATCCTCGCCAGCGTGCTGTTCTACAGCCGCACCCTCGGCGTGCCGGCGCGGCGCCAGGTGGAGGCGCCCCAGGTGCTGGCCGGCAAGGGCCTGTTCCATCAGGCCGGCTGCCCGGCCTGCCACACGCCGCGCTTCACCACCGCATCCGAGGCCGCCGAACCCGAACTGGCCGGCCAGCTGATCCGCCCCTACAGCGACCTGCTGCTGCATGACCTGGGCGACGGCCTGGCCGACCAGCGCCCGGAGTTCCAGGCCGACGGCCAGGAATGGCGCACCCCCCCTCTGTGGGGCATCGGCCTGAGCGAAACCGTGAATGGCCACACCCAGTTCCTCCACGACGGCCGCGCCCGCAACCTGCTGGAAGCCATACTCTGGCACGGCGGTGAAGCCGAGGCAGCCCGCCAGCGGGTGCTGCAGTTCGATGCCACGGAGCGCGCCGCGCTGCTGGCTTTTCTCAATTCTCTCTGACCTGTTTATGGAGCCGAGCATGTTGATCCGCCCACTCGCTGTCGCCCTCACGGCCCTGGCGCTTGCAGCCTGTGCCCCCCAAGACCCGCAGCAGCGGACCAGCGCCGCATTGACCGAAGGCGTTCTGCTGCCGGCTTACAGCGCCTGGACCGAGGCCGACCGGCAGCTGGCGACCAGCGCCCAGGCCTTCTGCAGTGACACCCAGGATCTGCCGACGGCCCGCCAGGCCCTGCTCGGCGCGCAAAGCGCCTGGGCCGGCCTGCAACCCCTGTTGCTCGGCCCCCTGGCCGAAGGCAACCGCGCCTGGCAGATCCAGTTCTGGCCGGACAAGAAGAACCTGGTGCAGCGCCAGGTCGAGGCCCTGCTCAAGAGCAAGCCACAGCTGACGCCGGCCGACCTGGACAAGTCCAGCGTGGTGGTGCAGGGCCTGACCGCCTATGAATACCTGTTGTTCGACAGCGCCATCGACCTGAACGACAGCGCCCAGAAAGCCCGCTATTGCCCGCTGCTGACTGCCATCGGCCAGCACCAGCAGAACCTGGCCACCGAGGTGCTCGCCCAGTGGCAGGCCGAAGCCGGCATGGCCGCCCAGCTGCAGAGCTTCCCCAACCCGCGCTTCGCCGATGGCGCGGAAGCCGTGGCCGAACTGTTGCGCACCCAGGTCAGCGGCCTCGACGGCCTGAAGAAAAAGCTCGGCACGCCCCTGGGCCGCCAGAGCAAGGGCCTGCCCCAGCCCTATCAGGCCGAAGCCTGGCGCAGCCAGGCCAGCCTGGCGAACCTGGCCGTCAGCCTGGCCAGCGCCGAGCGCCTCTGGCTGGGCGCCAGTCAGGACGGACTGCGCCAGTTGCTGAGCCCGGAACAGGCGTCGCTGGCCGAACGAATCGACGCGGCCTACAGCGACACCCGCCAGCGCCTCGCGGCCCTGCAGCGCCCCCTGGGCGAGCTGTTGGCCGAAGAGGCCGGGCTGAAGACCCTGAATGAGCTGTACGACAGCCTCGACCGTTTGCACCGCCTGCATGAAGTCGAACTGGCCAAGACCCTGGGCATCCAGCTGGGCTTCAACGCCCATGATGGCGACTGAACGCCCGAGTTCTCAACGGATAACGCACTGACCAAACGGAGCCCCACCATGCAACGTCGCGCCTTTCTCGGCCTCGGCGGCGCCCTGCTCGCCGCCTCGGCGCTGGGCGGCTGGACCCTGGCCCGCCACGCCCGGCAGCCGCTGCTGCTCTCGGCGCGCAATGACGCCGCGGGCAAACACCACGCGGTCGGTTACCGGCTCGACGGCACCCGGGTGTTCGCCACGCCGGTCGGCGCGCGCTGCCACGATGTAGTGCCGCACCCGCGCCTGCCGCTGGCATTGTTCGTCGGTCGTCGCCCGAGTACCGAGAGTTACCTGATCGATACCCGCGACGGGCGCCTGCTGCAGACCCTGCGCTCGCCCGCCGGGCGACATTTCTACGGCCACGTGGTGTTTCACCGGGACGGCGACTGGTTCTACAGCACCGAGAACGACACCTCCGAACCCGGCCGTGGCGTGCTCGGGGTTTACCGCCTGCAGGGCCAGCAGTTGCTGCGCACCGGGGAATTGTCGACCCACGGCGTCGGCCCGCACCAATTGCTCTGGATGGCGGACGGCGAAACCCTGGCCGTGGCCAACGGCGGCATCCGCACCGAGGCC
>DATDTH010000749.1:0-2072 GCA_035290985.1 Pseudomonas sp.
TGGACATGACGGCCCTGGCCGCCCTGGACAACGTGCTGCGCGATTACCGCAAACAAGGCGTCGGCCTGGTGCTGGTCGGCACCTCGGCGCGGGTGCGGCTGAAACTGCGCCGCGCCGGCATCCTGCGCGGCGAAGGCCAACTGGCCTATGTCCGGGACTTGCCCCAGGCGCGGGCCAAGGCCCTGCGCTGGCTGGAGGAGCGCCAGCCGGCGGAGGCCCTCCCCCCCTTGCCGACCAAGGCCGTTTCATAGGGTATTGTGCTTAGAGACCCTTGACCGCATAGATGCCCGGCGCGTTACGCCAGTAGCCCTTGTAGTCCATGCCGTAACCGAAGACATAGCGGTCGATGCACGGCAGGCCGACGTAGTCGGCTTTCAGGTCCGGGCGGGCCTTGCGGTCGTGGGTCTTGTCGATCAGCACGGCGATATGCACCTTGGCCGCCCCGGCATGCCGGCAGAAATCGATGATCGCGCCCAGGGTATGACCCTCGTCGAGAATGTCGTCGATGATCAGCACCTCGCGATCGATAAAGGACACTTCCGGCTTGGCCTTCCAGAACAGCTCGCCGCCGCTGGTTTCGTTGCGGTAGCGGGTCGCATGCAGGTAGGACAGTTCCAGGGGGAAATCCAGCTTGGGCAGCAGTTTGCCGGAGAAGATCAGCCCCCCGTTCATCACGCAGAACACCACGGGATTGCTGTCGGCCAGTTCGCCGTTGATGCTGACGGCGATCCGCTCGATGGCCGCCTCGACTTCGGCTTCGGTGTACAGGCAGTCGGCTTGCGCCATGACTTGACGGATATGCGCGAGATCGACGGACATGGGGTTTCCTCTTCGGTTTGCTGGGGCCTGCCTCGATCGCCGGCAAAAGCTGACCAAGACGTCAAAATAAAAGTCGGCAAAGGTACCGATCCGCGCCTCGCGCTGCAAGTATCCGCCACCGACCAGCAGGCATTTAATGCCTGAGGCGCCATACTCGCAAGTGCAATGCCGGGGCACGCCAGGCCAGGCCGCGCCAAATGCATTACCCTAACCCCATTTTTCGCCCGCCCAGTCGGAGACCCGCCCATGCCCATCCGTGAAATCCGCCATCCCCTGATCCGCCACAAGCTCGGCCTGATGCGCCGCGCCGAGATCAGCACCAAGAGTTTTCGCGAACTGGCCCAGGAAGTGGGCGCCCTACTCACCTACGAGGCGACCCAGGACCTGCCCCTGGAAAGCTACGAGATCCAGGGTTGGTGTGGTCCGGTGCAGGTGGAAAAGATTTCCGGCAAGAAGATCACCGTGGTGCCCATCCTGCGCGCCGGGATCGGCCTGCTCGAGGGTGTGCTCAGCCTGATCCCAGGGGCCAAGGTCAGCGCCGTGGGCGTGGCGCGCAACGAGGAGACCCTGCAGGCCCATACCTACCTGGAGAAGCTGGTGCCGGAGATCGATGAGCGCCTGGCGCTGATCATCGACCCGATGCTCGCCACCGGCGGCTCCATGGTCGCCACCATCGACCTGCTGAAGAAGGCTGGCTGCAAGGAAATCCGCGCCATGGTGCTGGTGGCCGCGCCGGAAGGCATAGCCGCGGTGGAACTGGCCCACCCCGACGTATTGATCTTCACCGCGTCCATCGACCAACGCCTGAACGAACAGGGCTACATCATCCCGGGCCTGGGCGATGCCGGCGACAAGATCTTCGGCACCAAGCAGAAGGACAGCTGAACCCTCGCCAGCGAGCGGGTGAACCCTGCTACCGAGCGGTTTCGACCCTGAGTGGCTCTTGTAGGGTGCGCCGCGCGCACCGAGAGTTCGGCATCGTCGCGGGGCTTATTCACGCACCCTCTGCTCGCCATCGCGGGTATGGCCCCTCCTACAGGGTAGAGGCCGCCAGGCACCGGTTCAGGCCGGCTGTGCCGACCAGCCCTGCAGGCGCACCACGCTCTCGCGGTAGGGCTTCAGGCCCTTGCTCAGCAGCAGCACCGAGCTGAACAGCGCCAGGCCGCTGACGATCAGCAGCGAATAGCGCAGCGCCTGGTCGTCGCCAAAACCGTAGTCGGTGACCAGGGCCACCGCGGTCGGCCCGACGCCCA
>DATDTH010000750.1:0-2760 GCA_035290985.1 Pseudomonas sp.
CGAAAAGCGCGGTGCCTCGCATCCGAACGCAGCTTGTGCCGATAACCCGCCTACAAATCCCCCCACAGCTGCTGCGCCACGGTCAGGGCCACCACCGCGGCGGTTTCGGTGCGCAGCACCCGCGGGCCGAGGCGGGCGGCGTGAAAGCCGGCGCCCTGGGCCTGGACCACTTCGGCATCCGACAAGCCGCCTTCCGGTCCGATCAGAAAGGCCAGGGAGCGCGGCGTGGCATGGCTGGCCAAGGGGGCGGCCACCGGGTGCAGCACCAGCTTCAGGTCCGCAGTGGTCTGTTGCAGCCATTCGGCCAACACCAGCGGCGGATGGATCAGCGGCAGCACCGAACGCCCGCACTGCTCGCAGGCGCTGATCGCCACCTGGCGCCAGTGCTGCATGCGCTTGTCGGTGCGTTCGTCCTTGAGGCGGACCTCGCAGCGCGCGCTGACAATTGGGGTGATCTGCTCGACGCCCAGTTCGGTGGCCTTCTGGATCGCCCAGTCCATCCGCTCGCCGCGGGACAGGCCCTGGCCCAGGTGCACCGAGAGCGGCGAGACGACCTGGCCCGCCAGGCTTTCGCTCAGCTCGACCCGCACCTGCTTCTTGCCCACCTCGATCAGCTCGCCGAGAAACTCCCGGCCCGAACCGTCGAACAGCTGCACGGCCGCGCCCGGGGCCAGGCGCAGCACGCGGCCGATATAGTGGGACTGGGCCTCCGGCAGCGCATGCTGGCCGAGGCTCAGGGGGGCATCGATAAAAAAGCGGGATAGGCGCATAGGGGCAGCTGCAAGCGGCAAGTAAGAGGCGGCAAGCTTACCGCTAATGGCCGCCCGCCTGCAGCCCTAACCCGGATCGCGAAAGCCGGGATGACGGCCGCTGACCGCCACGCTGACCGAATCGCGGGTGGCCAGGTCGATGCCTTCGCTGGCCACCTCGGCGAGAAAGTCGATCTGCTCCTCGGTGATCACATAGGGCGGCAGGAAGTACACCACGCTGCCCAGGGGACGCAGCAGGGCGCCGCGCGACAGGGCGTGCTGGAACACCTTCAGGCCACGGCGCTCCTGCCAGGGGTAGGGCGTCTTGCTGGCCTTGTCCTGGACCATCTCAATGGCCAGGGCCATGCCGGTCTGGCGCACTTCGGCGACCTGGGGGTGGTCGACCAGGTGCGCGGTAGCGCTGGCCATGCGCCGGGCCAGGGCCTTGTTGGCCTCGATGACATCGTCCTGTTCGAAGATGTCCAGGGTCGCCAGGGCCGCCGCGCAGGCCAGCGGATTGCCGGTGTAGGTGTGGGAGTGAAGGAAGGCGCGCAGGGTCGGGTAGTCGTCGTAGAAGGCCTGGTAGACCTGGTCGGTGGTGAGCACCGCGGCCATCGGCAGGTAGCCACCGGTGAGGGCCTTGGACAGGCAGAGAAAATCCGGGGTGATGCCGGCCTGCTCGCAGGCGAACATGCTGCCGGTACGACCGAAACCGACGGCGATTTCGTCGTGGATCAGGTGCACGCCGTAACGGTCGCACGCCTCGCGCAGCAGCGTCAGGTAGATCGGGTGGTACATGCGCATGCCGCCGGCACCCTGGATCAGCGGCTCGACTATCACAGCCGCGACCTGCTGATGATGCTCGGCCAGGCACTGCTCCATCTGGACGAACATCGTCCGTGAGTGGGCTTCCCAGCTCACGCCCTCGGGGCGGTGGTAGCAGTCCGGGCTCGGCACCTTGAGGGTGTCGAGCAGCAGCGGCTTGTAGGTCTCGGTGAACAGCGCCACGTCGCCCACCGACATGGCCGCCACCGTTTCGCCGTGGTAGCTGTTGGTCAGGGTGACGAAGCGCTGCTTGCCCGGCTGGCCGCTGTTGAGCCAGTAATGAAAACTCATCTTCAGCGCCACCTCGATGCCCGAGGAGCCGTTGTCGGCGTAGAACACCCGGTCCAGCCCTGCCGGCGTCAGGGCAACCAGGCGCTCGGACAGTTCGATCACCGGCTGGTGACTGAAGCCGGCGAGCATCACGTGCTCCAGCTGGTCGACCTGCTCCTTGATCCGCTGGTTGATCCGCGGGTTGGCGTGGCCGAACACATTGACCCACCAGGAGCTGACCGCGTCCAGGTAACGCTTGCCCTCGAAGTCCTCGAGCCAGACGCCCTGGCCGCGCTTGATCGGCACCAGCGGCAGTTGCTCGTGATCCTTCATCTGGGTGCAGGGATGCCAGAGCACGGCAAGGTCACGCTGCATCCACTGGTCGTTCAGGCCCATCTCGACTCTCCTCGTATTGCGCGACGAACCAGGGGTCGTCCGGTGCGGGCGCACGGGCGGCCCGCTCAACTGGGGCGTCAGCCTATGCAATGCCCGGGCGCGGAACAACCCGCGCGGTCGAATCGCCTCCGTTCGGCGGTCCGGGCATGGCCGCTGGCGGGACGCTGACGTATCCTGCGCGCCGTTGTTTCGTAGTTCTTGGTGTCCAGAGGAGATGACATGTCGGTGAGTTGGCTGCGCGCGCTTGCGCTGGTGGGGGTGGGGCTGTTCAGTGCGGTGACGCAGGCCAAGGACAAGGTGCCAACGGCCATAGTGATAGGCGGCGGCCTGGCCGGCCTGACGGCCGCCTATGAGCTGCAACAGAAGGGCTGGCAGGTGACCCTGCTGGAAGCCAAGCCGAGTCTGGGCGGCCGCGCCGGCTTGGCGGCCTCCGAGTGGATCGGCAGCGCCAAGTTGCAACCCAGCCTGCACCAGTACCTGGAACGCTTCCAGATCAAGACGGTGAAAGCCCCGGACTATG
>DATDTH010000751.1:0-8852 GCA_035290985.1 Pseudomonas sp.
CCCGCCTCTCCCATATAGACGGGCTGTTCGTGTCCGTCACCGTGATGCTGCTGTGCTTCATCATGGGTCTGCAGAACGCCGTGATCACCAAGCTCTCCAGGGCCGAAATCAGGACGACCCATATCACCGGCATAGTTACCGACCTGGGCATCGAACTCGGGCGCTTGTTCTACTGGAACGCCGACCATTCGCCGGCGCGCCGGATCGCCGGACCGCCCAAGGTGCTGGCGAACAGGGCGCGCCTGCGGGTGCTGACGCTGCTGGCGGTATTTTTCTTTATAGGTGGAGTGCTCGGCGCCTTCGGCTTCAAGCACCTCGGCTATATCTCCACGGTACCGCTGGCCCTGATCCTGGTCATCCTGGCCATAGTCCCGGTTATCGACGACCTGAGGGTATCGGTTCGTCGACGGGGAAAACGCCCCTTATCCAGCCGCTAGCGGCCGGATAAGAGTTACTGCTAGCCCAAGAAACTGGCGATCTGTTCGGCTTCGAACGGCCAGTCCAGCTCGTCGCCGTTGTCCAACCGGCGCAGCACCGGGATGCGCAGGGCGTAGTCGTCGACCCAGTCTTCGCGTTCGGCGATATCGATCAACTCGACCAGCAGGCCGTGCTCGACGAAGGGCATCAACACCGCTTCGGCCTGCTCGCACAGGTGACAGCCGAGGGTGCCGAGGAGTTGGCATTCAGGCAGCATGAACGGCGCACCTCATCTATTCATCTATGAAGAGTTGCGCAGTTTAGCATTAGGCTCAGCGCCCGGCGTCGGCGACCCCGGACGCCAGCAGCTTGTCCAGGCCGTCGAGCAGTCGGCCATTGAGCCCTTCGGCCTTGTCCAGACGCTTGGCATCGAAACGCTCGTCCAAGCTGTTGGCGCCCTTGAGCAGGTCCTTGAGGGTCGCCTTGCCGTTGTCGCTCGCTTCACCCGCGGTACGCAGCGACTCCAGCAGGCTTTGCGCGTAGTCCATCAGCGAAGCGTTGACCACGCTGGCGGCCTGACCGCCCTGCTCCGCCACCGCGCTGTAGGCATCGGTGGACTGACGCACGCTCGTCTGGGTCAATTGCAGCGACATGGAAGCCAGTTGCTCGCCATCCATGTCCAGGGCCATGGCCCGATCGAAGGCGCCGCTCAGATCGCCGGCATAGAACTTGTTGGAGATGTCCTGCACTTGGCCGAAGAGTTTTTCCAGGGCTTCGCGCTCCTGCTCGTCCAACTCGCCCTCGACCTGGACCTGCCAACCGCCGATCCGCAGGCTGCCGGACTGGCTGCTGGCGACCACGGCGCTACCCTGGCCATCGCTGGCGGCGGCAACCCCGGCCTGCGACCAGCTGGCCGAGGCCTGGGCCACCGAAATGCGCAAGCGGTCGCCGTCACGGGTGGTCACCGACAAGTCGAAGGTTTCCGCCTGGGCCTGGAAACGCTCGCTGTAGGCCGCCACCGCGCTGCTGCCCGTGGCGGGCACCTGGGCTGGCGCGCCGAAGCGCTGGTTCAGTTCGCCGAAGCCGTCCTGAATTCGCTGGTAGGTGTCGTCGATATCGCTGGCAATCTTGCCCTGCAGTACGCCCATGCCGTCGAGTATGGCCCGGGCCTCGGCAAAGCCTTTTTCCACGCCCTCCTGGGCCTGCCTGAGCAACCCCTGCAATTTGCTGGTATCAGCACCGCTGGCGGCTTCGATTTCCAGACGCTGACCGATGAAATCGAGGATACGGCCCGCGACCTTTTCCGGGCTGTAGTCGTTGCTCTTGCCATTGAGCGCACCCGGCGCCAGCCCGAGGCGATCGGCCAGGCGGTTGGCCAGGGTCTGCTGGCCGGCGTTGGCCGCTCGAGCGGACGGCTGGGCATTCAGGGGCGAAGCACGGCTGGCCGATGGCAGCAAGGAAGAAGGCGTATTCATGGCGAGGGTCCAGGAAGAGCATGTGCCGGGTTAACGGCCGCCCACCGGGAATATTGAGGGGGAAAACCCGCAAAACCGACCAGTGGCGTCGGGCCCTGATCTGCGACACGCTTTTCGCTGACAGAAACCTGGACGCTGGGGCCGACGGCCGGCATGCTTCCGGGCTGTTTCCGGAGAACGCCCGTGTTTGCCAACCTGCTGATCATTCTCGCCTCGTCCCTGGTCGCGATCGCCCTGTTCCGCCGCCTCAGCCTGCCCCCCGTGCTGGGCTACCTGTGCGTGGGCCTGCTGATCGGCCCCACGGCCCTGAACTGGGTCGATGACAGCAAGGACCTGCCGCACCTGGCCGAACAAGGGGTGGTGTTCCTGCTGTTCACCCTGGGCCTGGAATTCTCCCTGCCACGCATGCTCGCGCTGCGCAACGTGGTGTTCGGCCTGGGCAGCCTGCAGGTGCTGGTCTGTGGCGCGCCGCTGGCGGCCCTGCTCTACGCGTTCGGCCTGCCGCTGGAAGCGGCCTTGCTGCTCGGTGCCGGCCTGGCTCTGTCCTCCACCGCCATAGTCACCAAGGAGCTGTCCAGCCTGGGCGAAGTTTTCAGCGGCCATGGCCAGAATGCGATAGGCGTGCTGCTGTTCCAGGACCTGGTGGCCGTGCTGCTGCTGACCCTGGTGCCCGTCCTGGCCGGCGAGATGGGCGAGCACTGGTACCTGGCGCTGGCCCTGACCCTGGGCAAGGCCGTGCTGCTGTTCGTCGGCCTGCTCCTGGCCAGTCGCTGGCTGCTGCCGCGATTGTTCCATGAGGTGGCCGAGGCCCGCTCGCCCGAACTCTTCGTGCTGCTGGCCCTGGTGCTGGTGCTGCTGACCGCCTGGCTGACCCACCTGCTCGGCCTGTCCATGGCCCTGGGCGCCTTCCTCGCCGGCATGCTGCTGGGCGAGAGCCATTACCGGCACCAGATCGAGGCGGACATCCGCCCCTTCCGCGACATCCTGCTCGGCCTGTTCTTTGTCAGCGTCGGCATGCTTATCGACATCAGCCTGTTCGCCAGCCACGGCCTATTGATTGCCGGCCTGACCCTCTTGTTGCTGCTGAGCAAGGGCGGCCTGATCGCCCTGCTGGTGAAACTGCGGGGCGGCGACACCGGCACGGCCTGGCGCACCGGCCTGAGCCTGGCCCAGGGCGGCGAATTCTGTTTCGCCCTGGTGGCCCAGGTGCAGCAACTCAGCCCGCTCCCGGCGGGTATGGGCGGGCTGATCCTGGCGGCGACTTTCTGCTCCATGGCCCTGACCCCGCTGCTGCTGCGGGGCGCGCCCCGGCTGGTGCAACGCCTGAACCGGCAGCAGCGCCCGCAAAGCCAGGCCCAGGATATCGCCAACGCCAGCGCGGCGCTGCAGGGCCATGTGGTGATCTGCGGTTACGGCCGGGTCGGCCAGTCGATCGCCCGCTCCCTGCGCCGCGAGCAGATCGAATTCATCGCCCTCGACGATGACCCGGTGCGCGTGCAGGAAGCCACCGCCGGTGAAGCCTGCGTCCACTATGGCGACTCGCGACGCGGCGAACTCCTGGCCGCCGTGGGCCTGGGTCGCGCGCGCCTGATGGTGGTGGCGGTGGACAATGCCGAAGCGACCCTGGCCATAGTCAAGCAGGCCCGCCTGCTGCATCCGCGCCTGGCGATCCTGGTGCGCACCCGTGACGACTCCCACCTGGCCGAATTGCAGGCGGCGGGCGCCAGCGAGGTGGTGCCGGAGGTGCTGGAGTCCAGCCTGATGCTGGCCTCCCACGCCCTGACCCTGCTCGGCCTGCCCAAGGAACAGGTCCAGGCCCATGTCGAGCAGGTACGCCACGGCCACTACCGCCTGCTGCACGGTTATTACCCCGGCGCCCAGGCCAACCTGCTGAACAGCCCGGAGCGCCAGCGCCTGCTGATGCACGCGGTACACCTGAGCGAGGATGCCTATGCCTGCGGCCGCCGCCTCGACGAACTGGCCCTGGAGGAACTCGGCGTCGAGGTGCAGGGCGTGCGCCGCGATGACGAGGAATTGCCCGGCGGCGGCCCACTGCAGGCCGGCGATACGGTGGTGCTCTCCGGCCCGCTGGAGGCGATCGAAAGCTGCGAGGCGCGCCTGTTGGGCGGCCTGGACTGACGCCATTGCATCCCCCTGAGGGAGCCTCGGCACCCCGGCAAAACCCGCAGGTCACCTGCGCTGCGATGGCATTTTTGTAGCGCGGAGGGTGCGGGTGAAACCCGCATGCGGCGTGCATAGCGGCTTCGTGCATAACAGGGTATCCGATGGCCCATGGGCCTACCCCGGCCAAGGATTGCCAGCCCATCTCACCCCGCAGCCAGGCCCAGCCTCTTACTCGCACCAAACTTAATAGCTAACCTATTGATTTTACTGGCTTACAGACTAAGGTCTAAAAGCCGCAGGGCCTCCTTCGTGGTTTATTCAGCGCGCCGTAACGGATCGGTCATAAACCGACCCGCACCACACGAGGAGAGAACAATAATGAGCAAGTCCCCACTCGCCCAGGCCGTGGCCTTCGCCACGCTAGGCAGCGGCCTTATTTTGCCAACCTTGGCTCAAGCCGACTTTATCCAGGACAGCAAAGCCAGCCTGGAAACCCGCAACTTCTATATGAACCGCGATTTCCGCCAGGACCTGGGCGAACCTAACCCACCGGCCATCACCGGCAAGAGCCCGACCGCCTACCGCAGCAAGTCCGAAGAATGGGCACAGGGTTTCCTCCTGCGCCTGGAGTCCGGCTACACCGAAGGCACCATCGGCTTCGGCGTCGATGCCATCGGCACCCTGGGCGTGAAGCTGGATTCCGGGCGGGGCGAGAGCGGCACGGGCCTGCTGCAAGTCGATCGTGATACTGGCGAGGCCCAGGACAGCTATGGGGACCTGGGGGTCACCGCCAAGTTCAAGGCGTCCCAGACCACTCTGAAACTCGGCACCCTGATGCCCAAGCTGCCGGTGCTGATGTCCAACGATTCGCGCCTGCTGCCCCAGAGTTTCCAGGGCGGCCAGCTCAACTCACTGGAAGTGGCCGGCCTGACCTTCGATGCCGGCCATCTGAATCGCGTCAATCAGCGCGACTCCTCCGACCATGAAGTGATGGGCATCACCAACTTCAGTCCAGCCGCACGGGGCTTCAGCCTGCCCGGCAGCCCGACCAGCGACGAATTCAATTTCGCCGGCGCCAGCTATAAGTGGAACGACCAGCTGACCACCAGCTACCACTACGGCAACCTCGACCAGTTCTATACCCAGCACGCCCTCAACGCCGTGCACCTGCTGCCCCTGGGCGACAAGCAGAGCCTGAAGAGCGACCTGCGCTTCGCCCGCTCCAGCGACGACGGCGATACCAACGTCGACAACAAGGCGCTCGGCGCCATGTTCACCTACGGCCTGGGCTTTCACAGCTTCGGCCTGGGCTACCAGAAGATGAGCGGCGATACCGGTTTCGCCTATATCAACGGCACCGATGCCTTCCTGGTGAACTTCGTGCAGATCGGCGACTTCGCCTTCAAGGACGAACAATCCTGGCAGGCCCGCTACGACTACAACTTCGCTGGCCTGGGCATTCCCGGCCTGACCCTGATGACCCGTTATATCAGCGGCGACAACGTCGACCTGGGTGCCGGCAAGTCCGAAGGCAAGGAGTGGGAGCGCGACACCGATATCGCCTATGTCTTCCAGGACGGTCCGCTGAAGAACCTCGGCATCAAGCTGCGCAACGCCACCGTGCGCTCGACCTTCGGCAACGACCTGGACGAGAACCGCCTGATAGTCTCCTACACCCTGCCGCTGTTCTAGCAGGCCGCTTCAAAACTACCTGCTTCAAAAAAGCCCGCTCAATGAGCGGGCTTTTGCGTTTCTGCAGCGCGGTGCCCCGATCAATCCTGGCTGATCGAGCCTATCTTGTGGATCGACAGGTCGGCGCCGTAATACTCCTCCTCCTGGCTCAGGCGGATGCCCAGGGTCGACTTGAGCAGGCCATAGACCAGGAAGCCGCCGGCCAGGGCCACCAGCACACCTAGGCCGGTGCCGATCAGCTGGCTGATCAGGCTGACGCCACCCAGGCCGCCCAGGGCCTGCTGGCCGAAGATGCCGCAGGCGATGCCACCCCAGACGCCGCACAAGCCGTGCAGCGGCCAGACGCCCAGCACGTCGTCGATCTTCCACTTCACCTGGGTCGCGGTGAAGGCCCAGACGAACAGGCCGCCGGCGATGGCGCCGGTCGCCAGGGCGCCGATCGGGTGCATCAGGTCGGAACCGGCGCAGACCGCCACCAGCCCGGCCAGCGGGCCGTTGTGCAGAAAGCCCGGGTCATTGCGCCCCACCAGCAGCGCCGCGACCGTGCCGCCGACCATGGCCAGCAGGGAGTTGACCGCCACCAGCCCGCTGACACCCGCCAGGGTCTGGGCGCTCATCACGTTGAAGCCGAACCAGCCGACGATCAGGATCCAGGAGCCCAGCGCCAGGAAGGGAATGCTCGAGGGCGCGAAGGCCACCAGGCGGCCGTCGCGGTAACGCCCATCGCGCCGCCCCAGCAAAAGCACCGCGGCCAAGGCCAGCCAACCGCCCATGGCATGCACCACCACCGAGCCGGCGAAGTCATGGAAGCTGGCGCCGAACTGCGCCTGCAACCAGGCCTGCAAGCCGAAGTTGCCGTTCCAGATCAGGCCTTCGAAGAAGGGATAGATAAAGGCCACGATCAACAGGGTGGCGCAAAGCTGCGGACCGAAACGGGCGCGCTCGGCGATGCCGCCGGAAATGATCGCCGGAATCGCCGCGGCGAAGGTCAGCAGGAAGAAGAACTTCACCAACCCATAGCCATGGTCGGCCGTCAGGGCCGCCGCCGGTTGGAGAAAGGTCACCCCATAGGCCACCCAGTAGCCGACGAAGAAATAGGCCAGGGTCGACACGGCAAAGTCGGATATGATTTTCGACAGCGCATTGACCTGGTTTTTCTGCCGCACCGTACCCACTTCGAGAAAGGCGAAGCCGGCATGCATCGCCAGCACCATCACGGCGCCGAGCAGAATGAACAGGGTATTGGAGCCGTGAACCAGGCTTTGCACGGCACTATCGAGATTTTCCATCGGCGACGAAAACTCCAGTACAAGGAAAAAGCACCAAATCCGACCACTCAGAGCAGAATGCGCACCATATGGAAGCACAGCCTGACCAGGCATCGAACGGTCCGGAGCCGATACAGCACCAAAATGGCGCCGAGCGATCATCCAGATTCGGGACTTAATCTTTATTTATTAATGACTTGGTTAAGCGCACTGCCTTCCTGGCCAGCCCTTTCGCAGCCCTATATAAGGGCATCACGGACGTGGCGCGCACCAGTAGAATGCAAAGCCTGTACCAGTGGCTATTCGCCGCTTCGACGGAACCCCTGGACGCCACGGCACTCAGAACTTTGTTATTCATCATTATTCATCGATCGCTCCGAAAAAGGACAAAGACCCATGCGCCTCAAAGACACAGCCAAAGCCCAGGACGAACTGCTCGATGACTTTCAGGCCCTGGTCAAGGACACTGAACGCCTACTGCAGCATTCCGCCAGCCTGGTCGGCGAGCAGGCCGAAGAGCTGCGTGAGCAGATGCGCAACACCCTGGAGCGCGCCCGCGACAGCCTGAAGTTGGCCGAAAGCTCGGTCCGCGAACAGGGCAAGGCCGCCGTCCAGGCCACCGAAACCTATGTGCAGAGCCATCCCTGGCAGACCCTCGGCATCGCCGCCGCCATTGGCTTGCTGCTGGGCATGCTGATCAGCCGTCGCTGATCCCTAAATTTCATCGCTTGTCCAAGAGGAGTGCCTATGGAGGCCAGTTCGTCCACGCCTGAGCGCGGCCCGTCGCCGCGGCGTCTGGGCGCTTCGCTGCTCGGCCTGCTGCATGGCCATGTCGCCTTGTTCGGCGAGGAGCTGAAGGAGCAGCGCACCCAGGCGCTCAAGCTGAGCCTGCTGGCCGGCCTGAGCCTGATCCTCGCCCTGCTGCTGGTTCTCGGCCTTTCGGCCCTGCTGCTGATCCTGTTCTGGGACAGCTATAGGCTGGAAACTGCCGCGGGCCTGTGCGCCCTCTATGGACTGGGCCTGCTGCTCTGCGTAAGGCGCCTGTTTATCACCCTGCACAGCGCCCCCGCCCCGTTCAGCGCCTCGCTGGAAGAGCTGGCACGCGACCGCGAGCAACTGCTGCCATGAATCCCATTCCCGAACTGTCCGCCAACGCCTCGCCCCATGAATTGCGCAAGGCCATGCTGCGCATGCGCCTGGAAATGCACCGCCAGGAACTGCGCTACGAAAGCCTGCTGCTGATGCAGCCGATACACAAGGCCCGCCACTTCACCCAGCAGCTGCGCGACGAGTTGCCCGGCAACAGCGCACCCTTATGGATCACCGGGGGCGCCTTGCTTCTGGCCACTCTGGGCCTGCACAACAGCAACTGGCGCCGCTGGATTCGCCTGGCGCTGATCGCGCTGCCCCTGCTCAAGCGCAACCGCAAGGCCGCCGCCCCCCCGGCCGAGCCGGAGCAGTAGCCCACCAACCTTCTACGGGGGGCAAGACGTTTTCCGTAGATACCGTCTTGAGGCGAGCAAGGGGCTGCGCGGCGAGAGCTTCGAGCGAACGGACGTCTTTAGTAGGGGCCAATTTATTGGCCTGGGGCCCGCCTGGCGAATGAATTCGCCCCTACAACACCCGGGGCAACGGCGCTTCCGTAGGTCGGGTTAGCGCAGCGTAACCCGACAGGAGACTGCGTAACCCGCCAACGCGGAGCCCGGATTGCGCTCGGTGATAGCCCGGTTTTTTTCGCCCGAATGCAATCCTCGGTCAAATCGTACGTCTCTGGATAACCGCCTTCGCGGGTATGACGAGTGAAGGTCTTGGCATCCCCCCCTACCAAAGAACAGGGTCACTCCGACCCGGACGGCGAAACCCTGGCCATGTTCTT
>DATDTH010000752.1:0-5224 GCA_035290985.1 Pseudomonas sp.
TGGGGTGGTGTTACGCCTGGATCGTCAGGATTTCTTTTCCCTGCTCAAGGCCCCGGTGGTCGATGAGGTCTCCCTGGGCGAGGCCGCGCGCCTGCTGGCCGGCGGCGCCCAGTGGCTGGATGTGCGCTTGCAGGAGGAGTACGAGCGGGCCCATGCCCTGCAGGCCCTGAACATGCCCTTGCAGTTGCTGCGACTCAAGACCCGCTTGCTGGACAAGTCGCGGACCTACCTCTGTTACTGCGACAGCGGAAAGCGCAGCGCCAGCGCGGTGTTCATGCTCTCGCAGCTGGGATTTACCGTCTACGCCCTGCGCGATGGGCTGGATGCCTTGCCCGCCGTGCTGCGCGACGGCCTGCTCTGTGAAAGCGGCTCGGGCTACCTGGCCCGCTCCGGCGGGCGCACCGAGCGCAGCCGCTGACTGCGTAGTGCGGCGCCATCGGGGGTCAAACCGCCTGGCCCGCGCCCCATTCCTCGTCATACCCGCGAAGGCGGGTATCCAGAGCGTTGTCGGGTTACGCTTCGCTAACCCGACCTACGGTCTACAGATGGTGCGCTGGGCGGCGACGCTTTGGTAGGGCGGGTGGAACCCGCGAGCGGCCTGCCTGGCGAATGAATTCGCCCCTACAGGTAGACGGATTTTTCGTGAAAATTCGCTAACGATCACCGATCAGCTGCGGCCACTGGTCGGCGACCAGGAACAGGCGTTCGGTTTCCCGCCAGTCGCCCTCGCGGCCTTCCTCGAGCCTGACCAGCAACTGCGCCTGGGCCTGGAGGGGGAGCTGCGCCAGCCAGTCCTCCAGTTGCGGCGCTTGCCAGGTCTGCTCGGGCGTGGCGCGCGCCGGCGCCAGCCAGGTTTGCCGGGGAATCGGTTGCCAGCGCCCGGGCAGGCTCTGACGCTGAAAGGCGGGCCAGTCGCGCTGGCGCAGCCAGCGTCCGCGCAGGTGTAGGGGGTGAGCGCCGAGCGGTGGTTCGCAAGGGCCGGGCCAAGGGTAGAAGAGGTAGCCGCCGAGCCAGAGCTCGGCCTGTACCGCGCCCAGGTTCAGGGCGTCCAGGGCCGCACGGGCCTCCGGACGCGCCGACAGCGGCAACTGATGCTGGCTCAGGTGGTCGAGTTTCAGGTCCAGGCGGTCGTGGCTGCCAGGGCCCAGCCACTGGGCGGGGTCCTGGCCATCGGCCTGTTGCGGACCGAGGTAGAGCTTGATCGCCAGCTCCAGGTGATGCACGCCCTCGGCGTCGCGCAGCAGCAGGTCCAGCTCGCCCAGGGTCTGGCCTCCCAAGCGGATCGGCAGATTGGCGGCCAGCAGCTCGATGCCCGGCGCCGCGCGCAGGGCGAACTGCCAGAGGCGTTCGTAGTACAGGCCCAGGCGACGGATCGAGCCTTGGCTCAGCCAGTGGCTTAGCGCGTCCGGAGTCCGGTCCAGGGCCAGCAGCCAGTCGGCCAGCACCCCCGGGGCCTGGACCCAGCCGCTGGCCTGCAGCGGATGGCGTTGGGGCCAGGGCGTATGCTCGAGCAGGGGTGGCGACAGCAGCGTCCAGGCCAGGTCGCGCACCTGGGGCTGCTGCAGTTGCTGGGGCAGGTCGAGTAGCGTGCTGAATGGCATCATGCAGCGAGCATAGCGCCGCAACCGGAAAAAGTACGGGTTTGCCGCTTGCTGGCTTTCGCCCATAATCGAGGCTTCACGCCCGTCGCAGAGAGCTCCATGGAACAGTTTCGCAATATCGGCATCATCGGTCGCCTGGGCAGTTCCCATGTTCTGGACACCATCCGCCGTCTGAAAAGGTTTCTGCTGGAACGCCATCTGCATGTGATCCTCGAGGACACCATCGCCGAAGTGCTGCCCGGCCACGGCCTGCAGACCTGCTCGCGCAAGATCCTGGGCGAGGTCTGCGACTTGGTCATAGTGGTGGGCGGCGATGGCAGCATGCTCGGCGCGGCCCGGGCGCTGGCTCGGCACAAGGTGCCGGTGCTGGGGGTCAACCGCGGCAGCCTGGGCTTTCTCACCGATATCCTGCCCGACGAGTTGGAAACCCAGGTGGCCGAGGTGCTGGAAGGGCGCTACCTGGTGGAAAACCGGTTTCTGCTGGAGGCCGAGGTGCGCCGCCATGGTGAGGCGATCGGCCAGGGCGACGCACTCAACGATGTGGTACTGCACCCGGGCAAGTCGACCCGGATGATCGAGTTCGAGCTGTTCATCGATGGCCAGTTCGTCTGCAGCCAGAAGGCCGACGGCCTGATCGTCGCCACGCCCACCGGTTCGACGGCCTACGCGCTGTCCGCGGGCGGGCCGATCATGCACCCCAAGCTGGACGCCATCGTCATAGTGCCGATGTACCCGCACACCCTGTCCAGCCGGCCGATAGTGGTCGATGGCAACAGCGAGCTGAAAATCGTGGTGTCCAAGGACCTGCAGATCTACCCGCTGGTCTCATGCGACGGGCAGAACCATTTCACCTGCGCGCCGGGCGACACGATCACCATCAACAAGCGGCCGCAGAAGCTTTGCCTGATCCACCCCCTGGATCACAACTATTACGAAGTCTGCCGGACCAAGCTGGGCTGGGGTAGCCGGCTCGGCGGCGGAGGCGATTGACCATGCTGCTGGACCCTGCGCGCAGTTACGACCTGATCGGTGACGTGCACGGTTGCGCTCATACCCTCGAGCATCTGCTCGAACGGCTCGGCTACCGCAAGCAGGCCGGCGTCTGGCGGCACGCTCAGCGCCTGGCGCTGTTTCTCGGCGACATCATCGATCGCGGGCCGCGTATTCGCGAGGCCTTGCACCTGGTGCGCGACATGGTCGAGTCCGGTCAGGCGTTCTGCATCATGGGCAACCATGAATTCAACGCCCTGGGCTGGAGCACCCCTGCCTTGCCGGGCAGTGGTCGGCAGTTCGTGCGCGAGCACACGCCGCGCCATGCCCGTCTGCTGCGCGAGACCCTGAACCAGTTCGAACCTCATCCCCAGGAGTGGCGCGAATTTCTCGACTGGTTCTACCAGCTGCCGCTGTTTATCGATGCCGGTCGTTTTCGGGTGGTGCACGCCTGCTGGGATGAGCGTTTGATCGAACCGTTGCGCGGCCTCTTTGCCGATGGCCGGGTCGACGAGGCCTTCGTCCAGGCGGCGGCCGAGCCCGGCAGTTTCGCCTGCACGGTCTTCGATCGTCTGCTGCGCGGCACCGACATGCGCCTGCCCCATGGCCTGTCCCTGACCAGCGACGAAGGCTTTACCCGGCGCTTCTTCCGCACCAAGTTCTGGGAGGAGAATCCGCAGACCTACGGCGATATTGTTTTTCAGCCCGATGCCTTGCCGGAGCTGGCGGCGCAGACGCCCTTGTCCGAGCTCGAAAAAGAGCAGTTGCTGGTTTATGGCGCTGAAGCCCCCATGCTGTTCGTCGGCCATTACTGGCGCAGGGGCAAGCCGGTGCCGATCCGGCCGAACCTGGCCTGCCTGGATTACAGCGCCGTGATGTACGGCAAGCTTGTGGCCTACCGCCTGGACCAGGAAACCCGGCTCGACCCGGCCAAGTTCGTCTGGGTGGATGTGGAACGTCCGGAGGCGCCGCGCTAGGGGCCCTTGCTGGATGGCCAGTGAGACCTGGTACTTGATAGCATCATGATAGGTTTGGCGAGCAAAGGTATTTTATCGTTGGAAGCGGCTCGAACAGTAACTCAATAGGCAACGGAACAGGTGATGTCGTAAGCCATGGATGATTCAACACTTGAACAGCTCGAAGCGGCTTTGCACGCGTCTCCAGACAACATGGCGCTTCTGGGGCTTTTGCTCAGCAGCTATTTGCAGAGGGGCGATTACCCGCGTGGCTTGCAATGCTTGTCCGAGCGTCTGGACGCACTGCCGAATACGGAGTCCGTTCAGCGTCCCGCCATCGAACTCTGTCTGGGGGCGGGGGAGCCCGCCAGGGCGCTGGCCTTGGCGACGGGCGACAGCGCGGTCATCCGGCTGCTAAGGGCCAAGGCGCTTGCCGATCTCGAACGCAGGGACGAGGGCCTGAAGGAGTACCGGGCAGCCGTCGAGCAGAGTCCGGCGCTGGAGGACCTGGTCCTGCAGCGGCGACTGAGCGCGTCGGTTATCGACTTTCCTGCGGCGCAAGGAAGGCCCAGGTTGCGGGTCATTTCCAACGATGACACCGACCAAGTGGAGGCTTTGCGCATGCTGGAGCCTGCGCGCGAGGTCCTGACCTTCGCGGACGTCGGTGGATTGGATGAACTGAAGAAGACCATTCACAAAAAAATCATTCTGCCTTATCAGAAACCCGGGTTGTTCCAGCGATTTCGCAAGCGCGTCGGAGGCGGCATTCTGCTCTACGGGCCACCTGGCTGTGGCAAGACCATGTTGGCCAGGGCCACGGCGGGCGAATGCAACGCCACCTTTTTCAACGTGGCGATTTCCGATGTATTGGACATGTACATCGGTGAGTCCGAACGCAAGCTGCATGCCTTGTTCGAGCAGGCGCGCGCGAAAGCGCCGGCGGTGCTGTTTTTCGATGAGGTCGAGGCGCTGGGGGGGAAGCGTTCCAATACCCGAGAGGCGACCTCTTCCAAGCTGGTGAGCCAGTTTCTCGCGGAAATGGATGGTTTCGCCCAGGCGAATCACGGGGTGTTGATCCTGGCCGCAACCAATGTCCCTTGGTCGGTGGATGCCGCTTTCCGGCGGCCTGGCCGCTTCGATCGTGTGCTGTTCGTGCCGCCACCGGACAACGCGGCACGGGAGAGCCTGTTGAAACTGCTGATGGCCAACAGGCCCTGTGAGGCGCTCATCGACTATGGTTTTCTGGCGAAGCACACCCCCGGTTTCTCCGGGGCCGACCTGCAAGAGCTGGTCGAAACCGCCGTGGACGAGGCCATCGAGGAGTCCATTGCCTCGGGCGTCGAACAAGCCGTTGCCGACCGGCACCTGAGGAACGCCTTGAAAGAGGTGCGGGCCACGACGCTCGAATGGCTGACCACTGCGCGTAACTATGCCCGCTATGCCAATGAGGGCGGACAGTACGACGAAGTCTTGGCCTTTCTGGAACGACATGGGAAAAGTCGATGAAGGGCACGCGTGCAGCATACCGGCTACTGGATGAGGCGCGACCGGGCACCCTGGCCAAGCTGGCGGTGGAGCCACTGTGGCCTCTGTTGGGGCTGATGCTGGGCGGTGCCTGGCTCGGTTTGCCCTGGTTCGCCCTCAATGGCTGGGCGGTAGGCAGTCCCACCAAGGGCC
>DATDTH010000753.1:0-3561 GCA_035290985.1 Pseudomonas sp.
GCTGACGCTGCCGCTCTGGTTGCGTAAACAGCGGATTCCGGTTGCGCAGCCGCCTCGACTGTCTTCCGTCGAGCGCGAGCAATTGCTGGTGGACATGCGCCGCTGGCTGCAGGACGGGCGCTGAAGCCATGAGCACTTCACTGCGCAAACTCGCCATTCGCCTCGCTTGTGCCCATCCCGAGGATCGGCAGTGGCTATTGGGGCAACTCACAGCCGCTGAACGCCAGCAGATGGACGAGTTGCTTCAGGAAATCAGCCTGCTCGGCCTGGCGGCCGACCCGGCTATTGTCGAGGCGGTCATGCACGAGGCGGAACAGGCCGGGCTGCCAGCCGACGAACAGACCGGCCCGTTGAACGAGGCGGCCGATCCGTTCTGGCTGGGGTTGGGTCTGCAGACCCTGACCGCCGAAGCCCGGCGCCAGTATCTGGATGTGCGGCACGGTGGCAAGCCCAGCTTGCTCAAGTGGCACAAAACGTTCGCGGACGAGGTGCTGCCACCGGCCTTGCTGCTGAGTCTGAAGGCGCAGCTTGAAACCCGGGAAGATGACCATGAGCGCGTTTGAGTCCACCGTATTGCGCCCGCAGACCGCGAGCTTGGGAAGCCGCCGCTTGCCCGTGGCCCAGCCTGCCGGACTGGCGCCTTCCCCGGCGCCCGGCAAACCGGACCTGGCCAGCCTGCGCGCTACTTTCGCCGATGAGTTGGCGCAGCTGGAGCAGGAGATCAGGTCGCTGGCCCTGGCCGACGCGCGGCGGATCGCCGAGCACGAGCTGGCCGCGGCCCAGGAAAAACAACGCGGCGAGCTGCTCGCCGAGCTGGACAAGCAAGGGCTGCTACAGAAGCAGGCCTTGGAGCGCCAGCAACAGCAACTCGCCGCCCTTATTCAGGCGCTGGAAGCACAGCGCCTGCAGATGACCGAGTCATTCGAACCCGTGGTCGGGCGCCTGGCCCTGGCCGCCGTCATGCGCCTGCTCGGCAGGCATGCCGTGGAGCCGGGGCTGGTGGCCGAACTGGCTGCCCGCGCGGTGGAGGAATACCGCCTCGACAGCCCCCTGCGCATTCGGGTCGCGGAGGCCGATCATCGCGGCATCCTGGCGGGAAGCGCCGATCCGGCACTCAAGGCCATGCTGTACCTCGACCACGACGCGGCGGTCGGCTCCTGCATCATCGACTTCGGCGCCGGACAGCTGGATGCCGGCCTGGAAACCCAGCTTGGCGCGATCAAGGCCGCGTTGCTGGGCCAGGGGCAGGAGGGAGGCGACCGTGTGGGAACGCTTTGAAGCTGAGGCCCTCTCCCGCGTAGCACAGGCCACCCTGTGCCGCCGAGTGGGACGCTTGAGCGCCATCCAGGGCATGGTGCTCGAAGCCACCGGCCTGGACGTCAGGCTCGGCGAGCTGGTGGACATCCTGCCCGCCCGCGGCGGCGATGCCATCGCGGCCGAGGTCGTCGGCCTGCGCGGCGACCAGGCGTTGCTGATGCCCTATGCCGCGGTGGATGGCCTGTGCCTGTCGAGCCAGGTCATCGCCCGTGGCGAAACGGCCAGCATCCCGGTGGGCGACGCCCTGCTCGGACGCGTGCTGGATGCCACCTGCCAGCCGCTGGATGACAAGCCATTGCCGGCCGATCTGCCGCGCAAGCCGCGCTTTGTTGCACCGATAAACCCCCTGCACCGCGCGCCCATCCAGAAGGCGCTGGTGACGGGCGTCAAGGCCGTGGATGTCTTCATTCCGCTGGGTCGCGGCCAGCGCATCGGCATCTTCGCCGGCAGCGGCGTGGGCAAGAGCACCTTGCTGGGCATGATGAGCAAGTACGCCGAGGCGGATGTCATCGTCATCGCCCTGATCGGCGAACGCGGTCGCGAGGTCGGCGATTTCATCCGCGACAGCCTGGGGCCCGAAGGCCTGAAGAAGGCCGTGGTGATCGCCGCCGCCGCGGAGCAACCGGCGGTCCTGCGCAGGCAAGCGGCCTATACCGCCACCACCATCGCCGAGTGGTTTCGCGCCCAGGGCCGTCACGTGCTGCTGATCATGGACTCGATCACCCGTTTTGCCCTGGCCCAGCGCGAGATCGGCCTGGCCACCGGCGAGCCGATGGGCAGCCGCGGCTATCCGCCCTCGGTATTTTCCTTGTTGCCGCCCTTGATGGAGCGCGCCGGTGCCCTGGAGGGCCAAGGCTCGATCACCGGGGTCTATACCGTGCTGGTCGAGGGCGACGACATGAACGAACCCATCGCCGACCATATGCGGGCCATCCTCGACGGGCACATCATGCTCAGCCGCAGCATCGCCGCACGCGGGCTCTGGCCGGCCATCGATGTCATGCACAGCATCAGCCGCCTGGCCGGGGCGCTGCGCAGCCCCGAGCAGAAACGCATCGTCGAGCGGATCTGCAACGCCCTCGGCACCTACCAGCAGAGCGTGGACCTGATCGAACTCGGTGCCTACGAGAGCGGTTCGCACCCGCTGCTGGACCGTATGATCGCCCTGAAGCCCAAGCTGGATGGCTTGCTCAAGCAGGCCCCGGAACAGCATGTCGCGGTCGAGCAGTCCTGGCAGGTCGCGCAGGGTCTGGCACAACAACTGGGTGAGCCAAGCCATGCAGCCTGAGCAGAAGCGCGTGCGGCAGATGTCCGCCATGCTGCGGCTGCGGGCCTTGCAAAGCGAAAAATCCGAACTGCTGCACGCCAAGCGGCTCAAGGCCCTGCAGCAATCCCAGGCCGCTCTGCGTGCCCGGCAACAGGACTATGCACAGGTCCTGGGCCGTTATCAGACGCAGCAGGGCGCCGGCCTGACGGTGGACCCCGCCTTGCACGAGCAGCGCCTGCAGGGCCTGTTGGCCATGCGCGCCGGCGTACTCGAGCAGGAAACCCAGGTGGCCGAGGAGCGTCGCCACTACCAGACGGCCAAGGACGCGCTCAGCGAGGCCCGGGTCGATGAGCGTATTGCCAACAAGGCCCACCAAAGCGCCAAGGATGCCCTGAGCCAGTACCGCAACGCCCAGGAGTTGATCGACATCTTCGATGCGCAGCAGGCCGGAGGTCGCAGTCATGGAGTTTAAACTCGGCGCCACCCTGTGGAGCCGACCCGCCGAGAACCGCTCACCTGCCCAGACCCAGGAAACCGCCAGCGACTTCGAGAAGAAGCTCGGCCTGCCTGCCCGGCGGTCGGAGTCGTCGGCCGATCGGCAGTCACTCGCGCAACGGCAAACCCAAGAGGGCAGCCTGGAATGGCAGGCGGCGCAGTTGCTGTTGAACCCGCGCAAAACCGCGCAAACCGGCTCGCCAGCCGAGCTGTACGCCTGGGGTAGCCTGGCGGGGCATCACCTGTCCCACATGCCGGGCTTCTTCCAGGATTCGCCTGGCAGCGAGGCGCCCCTGGTCGCGGCGGTTGCCGTGGCGGCGCCACAGACCGCGGCGTCGCTGCCGGGGCTCATCCAGGCGCCGGCCGGCATCCAGGCCGGGCCCAGCGCCACTGGTTCACCGCTGGCGCTGGGCGAACAGCCGGCCGGGGTGGAGCAGGGTAGGGGCGCGCAGGGGCCGACCGCAGCCCTCGGCCGTTTTTTC
>DATDTH010000754.1:0-14024 GCA_035290985.1 Pseudomonas sp.
CCGCCAGTCCGGTACGCCGACCTGGAACGAGCTGGTCCTGGTTCTGGACGAGCTGGGCGCGCGCCTGGGCCGCGCCTGGAGTCCGGTCAGCCACCTGAACGCGGTGTGCAACAGCGCCGAGCTGCGCGCGGCCTACGAGGCCTGCCTGCCCAAACTGTCGGAATACTGGACCGAACTGGGGCAGAACCGCGCCCTGTTCCAGGCCTACGAGGCCCTGGCCGGCAGCCCCGAAGCCGAGGGTTTCGAGGTGGCGCAGCGCACCATACTCGAACACGCGCTGCGCGACTTTCGCCTGTCCGGTATCGACCTGCCGGCGGCCGAGCAGCAGCGCTACGGCGCCATCCAGATGAAGCTGTCCGAGCTGGGCAGCCGTTTTTCCAACCAGTTGCTGGACGCCACCCAGGCCTGGACCAAACAGATCAATAGCAAAGCGCAGCTCGCCGGCCTGACCGACTCGGCCAAGGCGCAGATGGCCCAGGCCGCCCAGGCCAAGGAGCTGGACGGCTGGCTGATCAGCCTGGAGTTTCCCAGCTATTACGCGGTCATGACCTACGCCGACGACCGCGCCCTGCGCGAGGAGGTCTATGCCGCCTATTGCACCCGTGCCTCCGACCAGGGACCGAACGCCGGCCAGCACGACAACGGCCCGGTCATGGCCGAGATCCTCGACCTGCGCCAGGAGCTGGCGCAGCTGCTGGGCTTCGCCAGCTTCGCCGAACTGAGCCTGGCGACCAAGATGGCCGACAGCAGCGAGCAGGTGCTGACGTTCCTGCGCGACCTGGCCGCGCGCAGCAAACCCTTCGCCGCCCAGGACCTGCAGGAACTCAAGGCCTTCGCCGCCGAGCAGGGCCTGGCCGAGCTGCAGAGCTGGGATGTGGGCTACTACAGCGAAAAACTGCGGGAGCAGCGCTACAGCATTTCCCAGGAAACCCTGCGCGCCTACTTCCCCATCGACAAGGTGCTCGGCGGCCTGTTCGCCATAGTCCAGCGCCTGTACGGCATCCAGATTGAAGAGCTAAGCGGTTTTGATAGCTGGCACCCGGATGTGCGCCTGTTTCAGATCAGTGAGCAGGGTGAGCCGGTCGGGCGCTTCTTCTTCGACCTCTATGCCCGCGCCAACAAGCGTGGCGGCGCCTGGATGGACGGCGCCCGGGATCGCCGGCGCACAGCATCCGGCGAGCTGATCAGCCCGGTGGCCAACCTGGTGTGCAATTTCACACCGGCGGTCAATGGCCAGCCGGCGCTGCTGACCCACGACGAGGTCACTACCCTGTTCCATGAATTCGGCCATGGCCTGCACCACCTGCTGACCCGCGTGGAACACGCCGGCGCCTCGGGCATCAACGGCGTGGCCTGGGACGCGGTCGAACTGCCGAGCCAGTTCATGGAGAACTGGTGCTGGGAGCCCGAGGGCCTGGCGCTGATTTCCGGCCATTTCGAAACCGGAGAAGCGCTGCCCCAGGACCTGCTGGACAAGATGCTGGCGGCGAAGAACTTCCACTCCGGGCTGATGATGGCGCGGCAGATCGAGTTCTCCCTGTTCGACTTCGAGCTGCATGCCCGCCATGGGGACGGGCGCGGTGTGCTGCAGGTGCTGGAAGACATCCGCGCCGAGGTGTCGGTCATGCGCCCGCCGGCCTACAACCGCTTCCCCAACAGCTTCGCGCACATCTTCGCCGGTGGTTATGCGGCTGGCTATTACAGCTACAAGTGGGCCGAGGTGCTGTCCGCCGATGCCTTCTCGCGCTTCGAGGAGGAAGGTGTACTGAATGCCGAGACCGGCCGCGCCTTCCGCGAGGCGATCCTGGCCCGTGGTGGCTCCCAGGCGCCCATGGTGCTGTTCGTCGACTTCCGCGGCCGCGCGCCGAGTATCGACGCCCTGCTGCGCCACCTCGGCCTTAGCGCGGAGGCCGCATGAACGACGCCCCGTTGAATATCAGCAAGCGACGCTTTATCGCTGGTGCCGTGTGCCCGGCGTGCAGCGAGATGGACCGGGTGCAGATGTGGGACGAGGACGGCGTGCCGCACCGCGAGTGCGTGGCCTGCGGTTATGCCGACACCCTCAACGCCCAGGGCCAGTCGGTGCCCAAGGAAATCGGCACGCGGGTCAACAAGGCCGTGCCCAAGGTCGCGGACCCCAAGGTGCAGGCGGTGCAGTTCTTCCCCAATCCCAAGCTGAAGAAACCCAGCTGAGGTCGATAAGGGGCCGGCGGCCGTGCCCCTGGCTCCTTAAAGTCGAAACTGCCTGACCTGCTCCTGCAAGCGCTGGGTCAGGCCTTCCAGTTCATTGCAGGCGCTCATCGCCACATTGGCGGTGTCGGCGTTGGTGCTGGTGACGTCGCGGATATGCACCACGCTCTGGGCGATGCCGCTGGTCACCACGCTCTGCTCTTCGGCGGCGCTGGCGATCTGCACATTGAGGTCTTCGATGCTGTGGACCGAGTGGCTGATCTCGGCCAGTTCCTTGCCGGCCGATTGCACCTGATCGACTGCGCTCTGAGCCTTGTCCACGCCCGCGGCCATGACCCGCTCCGCCTGGCTGACCCCCTGCTGCAAACGTTCGATCATGTCGTTGATCTCCTGGGTCGACTCGCGCGTGCGCTGAGCCAGGGTCCGTACTTCATCGGCCACCACGGCGAAACCACGCCCGGCCTCGCCGGCGCGGGCGGCCTCGATGGCGGCGTTCAGGGCGAGCAGGTTGGTCTGGTCGGAAATGCCTTGGATCACCTCCACCACCCGGCCGATCTGCGAGCTGTCCTGGGCCACCCGGCGGACCACCTCGGCTGCGCTGTTCACTTCCTGGGCCAGGGCCGTCATGGCGCTGACGTTGGCCGCCACCACCTGGTTGCCTTTTTCGGTGTTGCGATTGGCCTGATGTGCCGCTTCCGACGCGCGTTCGGCGTTCTTCGCGACGTCCTGAATGGTCTGGCTCATCTGGGTGACCGCGCAGGAAACCTGTTCGGTTTCCTGTTGCTGGGCCTGTATCCCGTGCAGGGTGCTGACCATGCTTTGCCGCGTATTGCCGACCTTGCCCGCGACCAGCCCGGCGATGCTGTCGACCTCCTGAATGATGCCGCGAAATTTCCCCAGCATGCGGTTGATGGCACTGGCGGTCAGGCCGATCTCGTCGGCGCTGAGCACCGGCAACTGATGCGAGAGGTCGGAGTTGCGTTCGATCTCGGCGATGCCCTGTTCCAGGTCGCGCATCGGTCGCGAGATGGAGCGCGTCAGCAGCACATAGAACAGTCCGAGAATCGCCACCACCGCCGCTAACACGCCCCAGGAGAGGGTCTGCAGCCGGGCGCTGCTGGTCTGCACCGTCTTGCCCATCGCGGCGATTTCCTCGGCCTCCCTCATCGCGCTGCTGGTCTGTTGTTCCTGCAAGGCCGACAGGCGGGCACCTACCCCCGTGGCAATCTTGCGGGCATCGGCGACTGTCGCGTTGCCCAGCACGCGATTGCTGTCGACATAGGCATCCACGGCCGCCAGCATCTTGAGGCGAAACTCCTCGATCTGGGCTGGTAGCGGCCCGACGTCCATGTCGTTTTTCTGCAACTCTTCCAGGACGGCAGTGAGGCGTTTATGGGCTTCGTCGGCGGAGCTTTCCGACTCGTTCAACCAGCTGACCTGCAGGTCATATAGCCAGAAGCGCATGGTGGCGAACTCACCGAGGGCGCGGTCGGCCAACTGCCAGCGGCCCAGTTCGCTCAATTGTTCGTGCACGGCCTCCTGCTGCGCGGCCATGCGCGTGTTATTGGCGCCAATCACGCTGGCCAGATAGGCCAGCATGGCGGCCAGCAGCAGCGCAACCACGGCGCTGAGCAGCAGCAGGCGGGCGCTGATACTTAAATCGGTCAAGCGACGCATACTGGCTACTCCACTGAGGCTCTACTGGTAAATGATCAGGGAAATGGCGCCGCCCAGTTCATCGAGCTTGCCGCCCTCCTTTTTCCCGCCGCTGATATCGATCTCGCCTTTCGGATCGCCGTGACAGGACAGGCAAGAGGGGCCGTAATACTCTGGCAGAATATAGCGGTAGGCCGGTTTGCCCTTGACCGCCACGGTTTCGGCATAGGCCTTGCCCTTTTCGTAACTGGCCTGCTTGAACATGGTTTCGATGACGTTGTTTTCCCACTCGTCGGGGCGATTGGCGCGGTTGCGCACATAGGCCTTGGGCGCGGTCAGCTTGATCGCGAAGGTACCGGTCATGGCCGCGCTGAAGTTGGTCGCGACCCGCCCGCCGAACACGGCCGGGAGGAAGCCCTTGAACCCCTTTCCCTGTTCATTGATCAGCGGCTGTGCCTCTGACATGGTCGTCTGCACCGCGTCGAGCAGGGCCGTGCGCGCCTTGGCGGCAGGGCTGCCGTCATCGCTGAGGTCCAGGTCCTTGCCTGCCGCAACCTTGTAATTGACCTTGGTCTGCTCGATCACAGCCGTCGGGCTCAAGCCCTTGTCACCTTTGCTGGCATCGTTGATCAGGTCCTGGCTATCGGAGATCACCTTGCGGGCCGCGCGGAAAATCAGGGTCAAGTCCTTGCTGGTGGCCTCGACATCGTCAGCGGCGGTGGCAGGCGTTAGCCAGATCGGGACAGTCAGCAGCATGAGCAACATGACGCCAACCACTCGTATAGCAGCACTCATAGAGCCTCCTCGCCTTGGCGGGTAGCGTGGTACGGGACCGTCCTTGGAGAGGGAGTGTAGGAATGGGCTGGTCTCAGGAGTCAGTGACCGGTGCCTCAGAATAAGTGATAGCAGAGTAGTCGCCGTTTACGAGTTTTCTGCGCTGGTTGCCTGCAGAACCCATGGAAAATGCCAGAGGAGCATTGCAAGGGTCAGCGCAAAACTCACTTTGTGCCGAGGCCGGCGCATCGGTCGGAAAGTTGAAAGCGGAATCCGGATCTTTCTTATACTGTATAAATAAACAGTATAAAGGTGAGCGATAGCCATGACTTCCGTCCCCCTGCCGCCCCGTGGTCGCGGTACCGCCAGCAACCCCGACAACCGTTTTGCCCCGACCCGTTCCCTGGTCGAGGATGACGGTTGGTATCAGGAAGTGCCGCTCACTCGCGCCACCGAGGTGCGCAGCGAGACGGCAAAAAGCGTGATCACCCGCAACCAGTCCCCGGATGTAGGTTTCGACCGCTCGGTCAATCCTTATCGTGGCTGCGAGCACGGTTGTATCTATTGTTTCGCCCGGCCCAGCCATGCCTACTGGGATCTGTCGCCCGGTTTGGATTTCGAGACCAAACTGATCGCCAAGACCAACCTGGCGGCCATGCTGGAGCAGCAACTCTCCAGGCCCGGCTACCGCTGCCAGCCGATTGCCCTGGGCGTGAATACCGATGCCTACCAGCCGATCGAGCGCGAACAGCGCCTGACCCGGGCGGCCCTGGAGGTGCTGCTGCGCTACCGGCATCCGGTGCATATCATCACCAAGGGCGCGCTGATCCTGCGCGATCTGGATCTGCTCAGCGAGCTGGCCAAGCTGCGGCTGGTGTCGGTGTCCATCAGCCTGACCACCCTGGATGATGAGCTCAAACGCATCATGGAGCCCCGTGCGGCCGCGCCCTCGGCGCGCCTGCGAGCCATTAGGGTACTGAGCAACAATGGTGTGCCGGTGAATGTGATGTGCGCGCCCATGATCCCGATGATCAACGACAGGGAGCTGGAACGGCTGCTCGAAGCCGCCCGCGATGCCGGCGCGCGCTCGGCCGGCTATGTGCTGTTGCGCCTGCCACGGGAGGTCGGGCCGCTGTTCGAGGACTGGCTGGCGGCGCATTTTCCCGCGCGCGCCGCCCATGTGATGAGCCTGATGCGCCAGTGCCGGGGCGGGGAAACCTACGACAGTCGCTTCGGCAGCCGCATGCGCGGCGAAGGCCCCTTCGCCGAGCTGTTGGCGCAACGTTTCGCGCTGGCGAGCAAACGGCTCGGCCTGAACAGGCGCGACTTCAATCTGGATTGCAGCCGCTTCGCGCCGCCAGGTGGGCAGTTGGCATTGCTCTAGGCGAACCGCGGCCCCGGATTGCGGCAAGGCTTATCCGGGCTCAAAAACCGGCCTGTCTCCGCATCCAGCCTAGGATCTGCTTTGGCGGGTTACGCTGCGCAGCAGGTGCGGCGTGGTTTGCCAGACCCGCTTTCAGCATGGGTATCGCTGCGCTCAATCCATCCTACGGAAGCACTCCGACAAATCAGGGGTGCTCAATCAGCTCGCGACGCGCTGGGTCTGGTCCAGTTCCAGTTCGACGCCCAACTGCCGCGACAGGCAGGGCCAGCGCTTCCAGGCCGCCTCGGTCAGTGGGCTGGCCAGGCGTTCGCGGTAAGCCTGCACCGAGGCCTGGGCAAAGACGGCCTCGTCCAGCAGACCGTCCACCGCGTGCTGCACCGCTTCGTCCAGCTGGTTGGCGAAGGGTTCGCCGATCAACTGGTGGGCGATCAGGTTGGCCACAGTGGTATCCAGGGGGATCAGGGGCTGGCCGAGATGGGCGATATAGCGGTCGTTCACCTCCTCCACCAGGCGGTGGGCCAGGTAGGCTTCGTCGAGCAGGCCATCGAGCCCTTCGTGTCCGGCCATCAGGCTCGGTGGCTGCAGGAAGAACTGCTCGGCCACCTCGAGCACCGGTTTGATCTGCGCCTCGATGCCGGCCTCGCGGGCCACGGCATAGGCCGCATCCAGCATGTCCGGGACCTGTTGCACATAGGCGCCGACGAAGCGGGTCAGTACGCCAAGGCTGTCCTCGACCGGCAGGCGGATGGACGGATGCAGGCGCAACAGCGGCGCCTCGAGTTGGCGCGCCAGGCGGCCGGTCGAGGCTTCATGCTGATGAGCGTGCTGGATCAGCTCGCGCAAGGCGGGGGTATTCATGAGGGCTCCGGAAACGGGGACAAGGGGGAATCGAGGAAGAACCTTAGCTCCCTCCAAGGCTCCTATAAGAAGTGATTGTCATAATTTTTTCACAGTTATGCGAGTCCGCTATATGTCGCACAGGGCCAGCCTGGCTGCGCCGCGCCCCGCGCGGGCTTTAGCACAGGCCTTGCCGGCTGAACTGATTTGCCCTTTCGGCGTTGCCAGGTTGAGGTCGCTGTCTATACTCGTTTTTTGAAGGTAGTACCTGACAACCGGACTGGGGTTCTGCAAGGCAAGGTGGCGGCAGTTGAAATCGCTTCAGCTATCGCTCCCTGAGCCGCAGGCCTGGCCGGCGGGATAACAAGAACTATTAGGGGACCCGCAAATGATTCGACATCCACGAGCCTGGGTGGGCCTGCTGTTGTGGCTGGTAATCAGCCAAGTTCAGGCCGACTGGGCGGTGAACATGAGGCCTGGTGCGACAGATGTCAGCCATGCCGTCTTCGACCTGCATATGACCATCTTCTGGATCTGTGTCGTCATCGGCGTGGTGGTGTTCGCCGCCATGTTCTGGTCGATGCTGGTCCACCGTCGCTCCACCGGCCAGGTGGCCGCGCACTTTCATGAAAGCACCACGGTGGAGATCCTCTGGACCGTGGTGCCCCTGTTGATCCTGATCGTCATGGCGGTCCCGGCCACCAAGACCCTGATCGAGATCTACGACAGCAGCGAGTCGGAACTGGATATCCAGGTCACCGGCTATCAGTGGAAGTGGCACTACAAATACCTGGGCCAGGATGTCGAGTTCTTCAGCAACCTGACCACCCCCGCCGAACAGATCCACAACCAGGCCACCAAGGGCGAGCACTACCTGCTCGAGGTGGACGAGCCCCTGGTGATTCCGGTGGGCACCAAGGTGCGCTTCCTGATCACCTCCGCGGACGTGATCCACTCCTGGTGGGTGCCGGACCTGGCGGTGAAAAAAGATGCCATCCCCGGTTATGTCAACGAATCCTGGACCCGTATCGACCAGCCCGGGTTGTACCGCGGTCAGTGCACCGAGCTGTGCGGCAAGGACCATGGCTTCATGCCGGTGGTGGTCGATGTCAGGTCCAAGGAAGACTATGCCGGCTGGCTGGCCGGCAAGAAGGAAGAAGCGCTCAAGGTCAAGGAGTTGACCAGCAAGGAATGGACCCGCGAGGAACTGGTCTCACGGGGTGAGAAGGTCTACCAGACCAGCTGCGTTTCCTGTCACCAGGCCGAAGGCCAGGGCTTGCCGCCGATGTTCCCGGCGCTCAAGGGCTCGCCTATCGCCACGGGGCCCAAGGAGGGCCATCTGAATATCGTCTTCAACGGCAAACCCGGCACGGCCATGGCAGCCTTCGGCAAGCAGCTGTCGGAAGTCGATATAGCCGCGGTGATCACCTACGAGCGCAATGCGTGGGGCAACGAGGTCGGTGACATGGTCACGCCCAAAGACGTGCTCGCCCTCAAACAGGCCCAGGAGTAACGACATGAGTGCAGTGATCGATCTTGATAAAGGCCATGGCCATGGGGACCATGACCATGCTCACGGTCCGGCCAAGGGCCTGATGCGCTGGGTGCTGACGACCAACCACAAGGACATCGGCACGATGTACCTCTGGTTCAGCTTCGCCATGTTCCTGCTCGGTGGCAGCATGGCCATGGTGATCCGCGCCGAACTCTTCCAGCCGGGGCTGCAGATCGTCCAGCCGGAATTCTTCAACCAGATGACCACCATGCACGGCCTGATCATGGTCTTCGGCGCGGTGATGCCGGCCTTCGTCGGCCTGGCCAACTGGATGATCCCGCTGATGATCGGCGCGCCGGACATGGCCCTGCCGCGGATGAACAACTTCAGTTTCTGGCTGCTGCCCGCAGCGTTCGGCATGTTGATCAGTACGCTGTTTATGGAGGGTGGCGGACCGAACTTCGGTTGGACCTTCTATGCGCCGCTGTCGACTACCTACGCGCCGGAGTCGGTGACCTTCTTTATCTTCGCCGTGCACCTGATGGGCATCAGTTCGATCATGGGGGCGATCAACATCATCGCCACCATTCTCAACCTGCGCGCACCCGGCATGACCCTGATGAAGATGCCGCTGTTCGTCTGGACCTGGCTGATCACCGCCTTCCTGCTGATCGCGGTGATGCCGGTACTGGCGGGTTGCGTGACCATGATGCTGATGGACATCCACTTCGGCACCAGCTTCTTCAGCGCCGCCGGTTGCGGCGACCCGGTGCTGTTCCAGCACGTGTTCTGGTTCTTCGGCCACCCCGAGGTCTACATCATGATCCTGCCCGCCTTCGGCGCGGTCAGCGCGATCATTCCGGCCTTCGCGCGCAAGCCGTTGTTCGGCTACACCTCGATGGTCTATGCGACCGCGTCCATCGCCTTCCTGTCCTTTATTGTCTGGGCGCACCACATGTTCACCGTCGGCATTCCGCTGACCGGCGAACTGTTCTTCATGTATGCCACCATGCTGATCGCCGTGCCCACCGGGGTGAAGGTGTTCAACTGGGTCAGCACCATGTGGCGTGGCTCCATGACCTTCGAGACACCGATGCTGTTCGCCGTGGCCTTCGTCATCCTGTTCACCATAGGCGGGTTTTCCGGCCTGATGCTGGCCATAGCCCCGGCGGACTTCCAGTACCACGACACCTACTTCGTGGTGGCGCATTTCCACTATGTACTGGTGCCTGGCGCTATCTTCGGCATCTTCGCCTCGGCCTACTACTGGCTGCCGAAATGGACCGGTCATATGTACGACGAGACCCTCGGCAAGCTGCATTTCTGGCTGTCCTTCGTCGGCATGAACATGGCGTTCTTCCCGATGCACTTCGTCGGGTTGGCGGGCATGCCGCGGCGGATTCCGGACTACAACCTGCAGTTCGCCGACTTCAACATGATCTCGTCGATCGGTGCCTTCATGTTCGGCGCGACCCAGTTGTTCTTCCTGTTCATCGTCATCAAGTGCATCCGCGGCGGCAAGCCGGCCGGGGACAAACCCTGGGATGGCGCCGAGGGCCTGGAGTGGACGGTGCCTTCGCCGGCGCCCTATCACACCTTTAGCACCCCACCGGAAGTGAAGTGAAACGGCCATGAGCGAAGGTCTGAGTACGGCTCGTCTGGTCCCGCGCCTACTGTTGCTGGTGGCGCTGATGTTCGGCTTCGGGTTTGCCCTGGTGCCGATCTATGACGTGATGTGCCAGGCTTTCGGTATCAACGGCAAGACCGCCGCCGAGGCTTATCAGGGTGAACAGAGCGTGATTGAGGATCGCCAGGTGCGGGTGCAGTTCCTGGCCACCAACTCGGTGGAAATGGTCTGGGAGTTTCGCCCCCAGGCGGACGAACTGACCGTGCACCCGGGCGCTAGCAACGAGATGCTCTTCGTCGCCTACAACCCCACGGACAAGCCCATGACCGCCCAGGCGATTCCCAGCGTGGCGCCGTCCAAGGCGGCCGCCTATTTCCACAAGACCGAATGTTTCTGCTTTACCCAGCAGGTGCTGCAACCCGGTGAGCGCATCGAGATGCCGGTGCGTTTCATCGTCGACCGCGACCTGCCGGCGGATGTGCATCACCTGACCCTCGCGTACACGCTGTTCGATGTCACCGCGCGCAAGCCGCCAGTCCCTGTAGCAGGCCGATAAGGAGAACAACAACCATGGCAAGCCACGAGCATTATTACGTTCCCGCCCAGAGCAAGTGGCCGATCATCGCCACTCTCGGCATGTTGACCACCGTCTATGGCCTCGGTACCTGGTTCAACGACCTGAAGGCCGAACGCGCCGATTCCAATGGCCCGCTGATCTTCTTTATCGGCGGCATGCTGGTGGCCTATATGCTGTTCGGCTGGTTCGCCACCGTGATCAAGGAGAGCCGCTCCGGGCTCTACAGCGCGCAGATGGACAAGTCGTTTCGCTGGGGCATGAGCTGGTTCATCTTCTCCGAGGTGATGTTCTTCGCCGCCTTCTTCGGCGTGCTCTTCTACGTGCGCTACTGGGCCGGTCCCTGGTTGGGCGGCGAGGGTGACAAGGGCGTCAGCAACATGCTCTGGCCCAACTTCGAATACAGCTGGCCGCTGCTGAACAACCCGGATCCCAAGCTGTATCCCGCGCCCAGTGGCACCATCAGCCCCTGGGGTTTGCCGCTGATCAACACCATCCTGCTGGTGACGTCCAGCGTCACCCTGACCTTCGCCCACCACGCCTTGCGCAAGGCGCACCGCACGCCCTTGAAGATCTGGCTGGCCCTGACCGTAGCCCTGGGGGTGGCGTTTCTGGCGCTGCAAGCCCAGGAGTATGTCCACGCCTACCATGAGCTGGGCCTGACCCTGGGCTCGGGTATCTATGGCGCCACCTTCTTCATGCTTACCGGTTTTCACGGCGCCCACGTGACCTTCGGCGCCATCATGCTTACGGTCATGCTGGTGCGGGTCCTGCGCGGTCACTTCAAACCCGAGCAGCACTTCGCTTTCGAGGCCGCCAGCTGGTACTGGCACTTCGTCGATGTGGTCTGGATCGGGCTGTTCGTCTTCGTCTATGTGTTTTAAGGAATAAGCTGCAAGCGACAAGCGACAAGGGTTTACCAGGTGACCTGGGGCACCAGTTGGCCGCTATGAAATCCATAGGCCAATAGCGCCACCGTCAGGGCCGCGAGCGTGACCCTGACGACCAGGGCATTGAGCACCCGGGACGTGCGGCCCTGGTCCTTGACCAGAAAGAACAGGCCGCTGAACAGGCTGGCCACAGTGGCCAGTAGCAGGAACACGATCGCTGCCTTGAGCATGCGTGACTCCGGAGGATGGGGGTATGCGATGCAGTATAGACAGCAGGCATTGGACGCTTGGAGGCTGCCGGTGAGGGGCTTTCTGCCGGGATGGTTGCCGACCCTGGTGGTGGCATTGCTGTTGCCGCTGCTGATCGGGCTGGGCTTCTGGCAATTGTCGCGGGCCGCGCAGAAGACCGCGCTCCTGGCCAGCTACGAAGCACGGCGCACGGGCGCCGCGCTGGATATCGCCACGCTCGAGCGCAGCAGCGATCCGGCCTACCGGCGCGTGCGCGTGCAGGGGCACTTCGATGCCAGCCACAGCCTGCTGCTGGACAATCGCACCCGCGCCGGCCAGGTCGGCGTCGAACTGCTGCAACCCTTCTACGACCAGGCCAGTGGCCTCTGGCTGCTGGTCAATCGCGGCTGGCTGCCCTGGCCGGATCGGCGCGAGCCCGTGGTCTTCCGCACCCCCGACAGCGCCCTGAGCCTGAATGCCTGGATTTACGTGCCCCTGGGCCGCACCTTTCAATTGCAGGCGGATCAACCGGATGGCCGCTGGCCGCGGCTGCTGACCCGCATCGAGCCGGCCGAACTCTGGCAGCAGATCGGACGCGGCGGCTTGCCTTACGAAGTGCGGCTGGAGCCAGGGCCGGCGGCCTTTCAGGTCGACTGGCCAGTGGTCGCCATGGGCCCGGAAAAACACCTGGGTTATGCGGTGCAATGGTTCGCCCTGGCCGCCGCCCTGTTCGGCCTGTTTCTTTACCTCGGTTGGCACACGCGCCGGGAAAAACACATGGAAAAATTGGCAAGAGTTCCAGGAGAAACCCTATGAATCCAACCCCCAGCCTGGCGCAAGCCCAACCCAAACGCGGCCGGGGGCGCTGGCAGTTGCTGCTGATCCTGCTGGTGGTCATAGGCCCCATGCTGCTGGCCACGGCCATGTACCAGTGGCGCTTCTGGGTGCCGAGCGAGCGCAACTACCATGGTGAGCTGATCGGCAATGGCCAAAGTCGCGGCGATCTGGGCGTGCAGGGCGCGGCCGAAACCCGCTGGCAGGTGCTGGTCACCGCGCCCCAGGCCTGCACCGAGGCCTGCCAGCAGCTGGTCTACCTGGCGCGGCAGATCCAGATCGGCCTGAACCGCGACGCGGCGCGGGCCACCCATGCCCTGGCCGTGGCCGAGGCGCTGCCGTCGGAGCAGGATCAGCGGCTGCAGCGCGAATACCCGCAGCTGGGCCGCTATGGCCTGGACACCCAGGCCTATGACAAGGCCGCGGGAACGGCGGCAGGGCCTCAGTTGTGGATAGTCGACCCCCACGGCAACCTGGTGCTGCGCTACGACGCCACCGTCAAGGGCAAGGCGGTGCTGAACGACCTGCGCCACCTCCTCAAACTGTCGCAGATCGGCTAAGGGGCAGGCGATGCGCAAACCCGGTTATCGGCTGGCCCTGTTCGCCACGCTCCTGGCGGTGCTGGTGGTGCTGCTCGGCGCCTACACGCGCCTGACCCATGCGGGTCTCGGTTGCCCGGACTGGCCGGGCTGCTACGGCTTTATCGGCGTACCGCAAAGCGACGTGCAACTGGCCCATGCCGAGGCGAACTTCCCCGAGGCGCCAGTGGAGGCGCGCAAGGGCTGGAACGAGATGGTGCACCGCTATTTCGCCGGCAGCCTGGGGTTGCTGATCCTCGGCCTGGCGGTGCAAGCGCTCAAGCGCCGGGGAGACGCCGGGCAGCCGCTGAAATTGCCGCTGCTGCTACTGGTGGTGGTGATCGCCCAGGCCGCCTTCGGCATGTGGACAGTGACCCTGAAGCTTTGGCCCCAGGTGGTCACCGCCCACCTGCTCGGCGGCTTCACCACCCTGGCCCTGCTGTTGCTCCTGACCCTGCGCCTGTCCGGGGCCTTTGCCCAATTGCCGGGTCTGCCCGGCCGGCTGCGGCGTCTGGCGCTGCTGGCCTTGCTGCTGGTGATCGGGCAGGTCGCCCTGGGCGGCTGGGTCAGCTCCAATTACGCAGCGGTGGCCTGCATCGACCTGCCGACCTGCCATGGCCAGTGGTGGCCGAACATGGATTTCGCCAACGGCTTCCACCTGAGCCAGCACATTGGCCCCAACTACCTCGGCGGCCAACTGGACAGCGAGGCGCGCACCGCCATCCATATGACCCATCGCCTCGGCGCGCTGGTCGTCAGCCTAGTCCTGTTGGTCCTGGCCTGGCAGCTACGTGCGGCCGGGCTCGCCCGCCTGGCCGGTCTGCTGCTGTTGGCCCTGGGGCTGCAGGTGGGCCTGGGGCTGAGCAATGTGCTGTTGCACCTGCCCCTGCTGGTGGCCGTCGCCCATAACGCGGGCGGTGCGGCCCTGCTTCTGAGCCTGGTGCTGATCAACTACCG
>DATDTH010000755.1:0-4957 GCA_035290985.1 Pseudomonas sp.
CCACCACCGATGGGCGTGGGGTGCGGGCCTTCCATGGCCGCCTGCTGTCCAGCGTGCTGGAAACCCGGACCGCCCTGCAGCCGGTCGCCATTCGCTACCGGCGTGAGGGGCGGCATGACGAGCTGACGCCCTTTATCGGCGAGGACGATCTGCTTGGCCACCTCAAGCGCCTGCTGCGGGCCCCGACGGCGGACGTCGAACTGCACCTGCTGCCCCTGCTCTATCCCCATCCCGACGAAAACCGCAACCAGCTGGCCCGCCGCGCCCAGCAGGCGGTCGCCCTGCATGTCGCGACCAATGGCTTCGAGCATGGCCTGCAGCCCGGCGCGGTCAACGCTTAAAGGGGAGCGGTGAATAGCCGCCCTACGAAAAAGCCCCCGTAGGCGGAGCTGCTGTCAGGCGAATCGTAGGGTGGTGTTAGCCGCGCGGAAAGCCGCTCCAACAAACCACGCCGCAGCCGCCGCGCGGCGTAACCCACGCGGATGGGTGTCCAGATGCAGACGGGTTTTTCCTGAAAACGCTAGGTTTCACCAATAAACGGCTCTCCGCCAGCCTACCTCGGTTTCGGTGCGCCCCCCAGCGTTAGGGTCTGAGGTCGGCCGCCACGGCCTGGCGGGCGAAAGCCTGCAGTTCGGGATAGAAGGCCCGAAAGTCATCCCGCAGCGGCTCATAGAGCCGCTCCAGTTCCGCCATGCTGCCGATCAACCCCTCGGGGCGCGACAGGCGCCGGCTCATGCCCTGCAGCACCCGCTCCAGCACGGCAAAGTCACGGTAGGCACCGAGCCAGTCCTGGGCCGCCATCAGCGGTGCAATTTGGGCCAGGCGTGGCGGCAGTTCGGGCTCCCCGGCCAGCACCTGGTACACCCGCGCGGTGAAGGCCGGCAGGGGTTCGGCGGCATAGTCCGTCCAGCCCAGGGCCAGGCAATGGTCGAAGAAGATGTCCAGCACTATGCCGGCGTAACGCCGCCGGGCGCTGGGGAAGCGCGCCTTGGCCTGGCGCACCAGGGGATGGTCGTCGGTGAACACATCGATGCGCCGGTGCAGGCGGATGGCCGCTTCGATCGCCGGCGGATAGGCCCCCGCCAGCGGGCCCTTGACGAAATCGCCGTACAGGCTGCCAAGCAGTTGGGCCGGCTGCGGGCCGCCGAGATGCAGGTGGGCAAGGTAGTTCATCGGGCGAGTCTAACAGGCCATGACGACAGCCGTGGCGCTGCGCTATCGAGGCGGTCAATCCCCGCTATCGATGCAATCGATCTGTATATCGTCATCGGCCGCTATAGAGTTCGCCCCATCGCCACCTGTTCCCCCGGAGACTTCCATGACCACTCTTTTCGACCCGATCACCGTGGGCGCGCTCGAACTGCCCAACCGCATCATCATGGCGCCGCTGACCCGTTGCCGCGCCGACGCCGGTCGCGTGCCCAACGCGCTGATGGCCGAGTACTACGTGCAACGCGCCTCGGCGGGCCTGATCATCAGCGAAGCCACCTCGATCAGCCCCATGGGCGTGGGTTACCCGGACACCCCCGGCATCTGGTCCGACGACCAGGTCCGCGGCTGGAGCAATATCACCAAGGCCGTGCATGCCGCCGGTGGCCGTATCGTCCTGCAACTCTGGCATGTCGGACGAGTTTCCGACCCGTCCTTCCTCGACGGTGAGGCCCCAGTCGCCCCCAGCGCCATCGCCGCCAAGGGCCATGTCAGCCTGCTGCGTCCGCTGCGCGACTACCCGGTGCCTCGCGCCCTGGACACCGAGGAAATCGCCGACCTGGTGGAGGCCTATCGGCATGGCGCGGAAAACGCCAAGGCCGCCGGTTTCGACGGGGTGGAGATCCACGGCGCCAATGGTTACCTGCTCGACCAGTTCCTGCAGAGCAGCACCAACCAGCGCAGCGACCGCTACGGCGGCTCGCTGGAAAACCGCGCCCGCCTGATGCTGGAAGTGACAGACGCCGTGCTGAGCGTGTGGGAACCCGGCCGCGTCGGCATGCACCTGGCGCCACGCGCCGACGCCCACGACATGGGCGATGCGAACCGGGCCGAGACCTTCGGCTATATCGCCACGGAACTGGGCAAACGCGGCATCGCCTTTATCTGCGCCCGGGAACAGGACGCCGATGACAGCCTCGGCCCACAGCTCAAGGCCCTGTTCGGCGGCGTCTATATCGCCAATGAACGCTTCACCAAGGACAGCGCTAACGCCTGGCTGGCCAGCGGCAAGGCCGATGCCGTGGCCTTCGGCGTGCCCTTTATCGCCAACCCGGACCTGCCGGCGCGCCTGGCACAGGATGCGCCGCTGAACACGCCGCACGCGGAGACCTTCTACGGCGCCGGCCCGGTCGGCTATATCGACTACCCGCGCCTGTAAACGCCCGCCGCAATAAAAAGCCCCCGGGTCTCAAGGAGCCGGGGGCTTTTTGCTTTTCCGATGTTATTACCGGGCGTCGAGCTGCTGCTGCAGGTTCTGCACCTGGGCCTGCAGGGTGCTGACATTGCGGGTCATCTGCGCCCGGAAGGCATCGAACTCCGCGGTGCTGCTGCTCGGCGCCGGACGGTTGTCCAGCTCGCTGCGCAGCACCAGCAGGTCCTGTTCCAGGCGGCCAATGGCCTGGTTCGGGTTGCCCAGTTTCTTCAGCGCCTCGACCTGGGTCGACAGGCCCTTGAGCTGCTCTTGCAGCTTGTCCAGGCCACCCGCGGCGGCTTTCAGCGTCGCCTGCTCGGCCACCAGCTTCTTAAGCTGGCCCTCGAGCTGGGCACCGGCGCCCTGCTGGCTGGTCAGGCCGCTGCTCAGCTGGTCGATGCGTTTGTCTTGAGTGCCCTGCTGGCCGACCACCTTCTGCTGCTGCTTGCCCAGCTCGGCGACCTTGGCCTCCAGTTGCTTGACCTTGAGCTTCAAAGCCTCGCTGCCGCTGGTGACCGTGGACTCGGTGGCCACCACCTTGCCGGAAATGTCCTGGATCCGCCCCGCCGCTTCCTCGCTGATGCGGGCGAAACTCTCCTGGGTCGCGACCAGGCTCTGCTGCATCTGACTGATCTGCTGGAAGCTCCACCAGCCTAGGCTGCCGAGGGCGATGACCAGGGCGCCGATCAGGGCCCAGAGCGGTCCGGTGCTGGCGGACCTGACCGACTCGGGCTGCACGCCGCGAGCGCTGGACGGCCCACGCTCGACCCGCTCGGCGCCACGGCCGAAGGTGTCCCGGTCCCGGTCGCGGTCCCGGCTGTCGGTGGTCAGGCTGGGCACATTGTCCAGTTCGTCGAGTGCATCGTTGCGCATGGGTCAACCTTCGAAGGTGAATCGGAAAGTGCGGTGCGCGACTACACAGAGCGAATCGAACGCACAAAACAAAATGGCCGACAGTATAACGGGTTCGGCCCCGGCACTTCAGCGTTGCGCCAAGCCAGTGCGTTTCGCACCGACGAAGGGCGCCCAGCCCGGTCCAGCACCACTGAAGGCCACGAAATATGCGGTTCCGTGAACTGGTACGGCCCTTGCTAAAGCTCCAGCGAGGCAATCGGGGCAGGGATGCACGGGTTCCCCTTCAGCGGGACGAGCCTGACCGGATTTTCAGGAAGATGGCCTCTGGATTTTTCAGCATCAGGGGGAGATGGGCATGGAACTGAACAAGGCCGTACTGGATTGCATGCAAGCGCTACGGCGCCGTCTGCGCAGTGAACTGGCGGTAGATATCCGCCTCAGCCAACCGGATGCGATCGAGGCCATGCTGGTCGCCTGCCTGCGCTCGAGCGACATGGAAACCCGGGCCCTGGGTCAACGCCTGGCCCAGTTCCTCGACGGCCAAGACAACCTTCCGACCGCCACGCCCACCGTGAAGGCGACAGTCGAGGTCGTCCGCCCCCTGGCCCCACTGGGCTCCCAGGCCCGAGGTTCGGTGCGCATGTACCGCGGCCAGCGGGTCTATGCCTGAGTCACAACAGGGGTTCCTGGGCCTTCCACCACTGGCAGAACTCGTCCAGGGCGGTCCAGATGCTGACCTGGGGGTCGTAGTCCAGGTATTGCCGGGCACGGCCGATATCCAGGGAGAAATCCTTGGCCATCACCGCCACTCCCAGGCGAAACAGGCTCTGCTCCGGACGCCCGGGCAAAACCTTGCACAGGGTCTCGTTCAGGGCCGCCGTCGCGTAGGCCAGCCCATAGGGCAGATGGCGGGAAACCGGTGGCAGGTCGAGCTGGCGCAACACGTAATTGACCACGTCCCAGAGCGGCACCGGCGTGCCGTTGCTGATGTTGTAAACCTTGCCCAGCGCCGGACCGGCCGCCAGCAGGCCGCTGAACAACGCATCGTTGAGGTTGTGCACGCTGGTGAAATCCACCCGATTCAGGCCATTGCCGATGATCGACAGCCGCCCCTTGCGTTGCATGGCGATCAGCCGCGGAAAGATGCTGGTGTCGCCGGCACCGGTGACGAAACGCGGGCGGAAGGCAAGCACCTCCAACCCGAATTCCTCAGCGCCGAAGACCTTCTGCTCGGCCAGGTACTTGGTGGCGCCGTAGGCGTCGGAGAACCGCCTGGGCACCTGCTCTTCCTTGATTCCGACATGGGACTGGCCATCGAAATAGATGGAGGGCGAGGACAGGTGGAGCAATCGCCGCACCCGCTGTTTCAGGCAGGCCTCGACCACGTTGTCGGTGACCGTGACATTGGCCTGGTGGAAATGCGCGTACTTGCCCCAGACGCCCACGGCCCCGGCGCAATGCACCACGGCCTCGACATCCTGGCACAGCCGCTGCACCAGTTCCGGGTCGGACAGGTCGCCTTGGACGAACTCCGCCCCGCGCTTGACCAGATGCTCCACCCCTTCCGGCCGGCGCCCATTGACCCGTACCGCCAGCCCCTGTTCCAGGGCGAAACGGGCGAAACGCCCGCCGATAAAGCCGCTTGCACCGGTCACCAGAATCTTCATACGCAGCCCCTTTGCCCGCCCTTTTAATAGATCG
>DATDTH010000756.1:0-3034 GCA_035290985.1 Pseudomonas sp.
GCGCCAGGTGTACGCGCTGACGCTCGCCGCCCGACAGCGCCAGGTAGCTGCGCCCGACCAGGTGCGTGACATCGGCCGCGGCCAGCGCCTCGTCGATGACCTGCCCATCACGGTCGCGACCGCAGGCGTGGGGCAAGCGTCCCATGGCCACCACTTCTTCGACGCGAAAGGCAAACTCCAGGGTGGCGTGTTGCGGCAGCACGGCCAGGCGCCGGGCCCGCTGCGGGCCATTCCACTCGGCCAGGGGTTTACCATCGAGCAGCACCCGGCCCCGGGCCGCCGACAACTCACCGCACAGGGCCGCCAGCAGCGTGCTCTTACCGGCGCCATTGGGCCCGAGCACCCCCAGGACTTCGCCCGGCGACAAACTCAGGTCGATATCCGCCAGTACGGTCTGGGCACCCCGCCGCACCTCCAGTTGCTCCGCGCACAACATCAGATTCGACTCCGCAACAGCAGATAGATGAAAAAGGGCGCGCCCAGCAACGCCGTGACTATGCCGATCGGCAACTCCGCAGGCGCCAGCGCCAAGCGTGCGACCAGGTCGGCGAACAGCAGCAGACTGGCGCCGGCCAACGCCGCTGCCGGCAGCAGTACCCGGTGGTCGGGGCCGACCAGCAGGCGAATCAGGTGCGGCACCACCAGGCCGATAAACCCGATCATCCCGGCCGCCGCCACCGCCGCACCAACACCCAGGGCGGTACAGAACACCAGCTCGCGCTTGAGCCGCTCCACGTCGAAGCCCAGGTGGCGTGCCTCGGACTCGCCCAGCAACAACGCATTCAGGCCCCGCGCCCGGCAGGGCAACCACAGAGCCACGGCGGCCGTCACCAGCAGCAGCGGCCAGAGCCGGGCGTAACTGGCGCCATTGAGGCTGCCCAGGTTCCAGAACGTCAGGCTGCGCAGGGTCGCGTCGTCCGCCAGGTAAGTGAACAGGCCGATCACCGCACCGGCCAGGGCGGTCAGGGCGATACCGGCCAGCAGCATGGTCGCCACGCTGGTACGACCGTCACGCCGCCCCAGGCGGTAGACCAGGGCCGTCACACCCAGCCCGCCGGCAAAAGCGCAAACCGACAGCAGGTAAGGTGCCATGGCCTCGGGCAGGCCGCCCCAGGCCGCACCGCCAACCAGGGCGATGGCCGCGCCCAGGGCCGCGCCGCTGGACACCCCGACCAGCCCGGGATCGGCCAGGGGATTGCGAAACAACCCCTGCATGGCCACCCCGGACAACGCCAGCACTGCCCCCACGGCCAGCCCCAGCAAGGTGCGCGGCAGACGGATCTGCCCGAGGATCAGCTCGGCCTGCTCCAGCCCGACGCCGGACAGGGGCACGCCGAGCAGGCGCAGGGCGGCCTTCGCCGTGTCCAGCAACGGCAGGCTGACCGGCCCCAGGGCCAGGGACAGCCAGAGCGCCAGCAGCAGCAAGAAGCCCAGCGCGATGAACAATGAGCGTGAATGAACGACGGCAATCATGGCGGGCTCAGGGTGGAAACGATCAGGGCGTGGGCCAGCAGGATAAGAGGCGACCGAGCGGACTGCCAGCCCGACCGCCAGCCGCGGTCGAATATTCGCCACGGGAACCTCATAATGCCCGCCCCTGCCGGAGATGCCGATGAAACGTTTATGCGCCCCCCACGAGCTGGCCGAAGGCCAGAGCCGGGGTTTTCTGCTAGGCGAGACCAAACTGCTGGCGGTGCGCAAGGACGGCCAGGTCTATCTCTACCAGAACCGTTGCCCGCACCGCGGCATTCCCCTGGAGTGGCTGCCGGACCAATTCCTGGACCACAGCGCCAGCCTGATCCAGTGCGCCACCCACGGCGCGCTGTTTCTGATCGACTCCGGCGAATGCGTGGCCGGCCCCTGCGCCGGGCAGTCGCTCACGGCACTGGCCTGCCGGGAAGACACCACCGGTATCTGGGTCGCGCTATAAAAAACAAGGAAGAAAAAAGAAAAAGGCTTTTCTTTTTGAAACCTACAACAGCACCTCGAGACGGTGGGTGATCGACACCCGCTCTGGTGACAGTTCGGCGCCATAGGCCAGCACCTCGACGCCCGCCGCCACCGCCTCGCGCAGGGCCGCGGCATAGCCCGGGTCGATCTCCTCGGCCGCGCGCACCGCCTCGATCCCCGACAGGTTCACGCAATACAGCTGCACGGCACGCACGCCCTGGTGCGCCAACGCCGCCAGCTCGCGTAGGTGTTTGGCGCCGCGCAGGGTCACGGCATCGGGAAAGGCCGCCACGGCCGAGTCGGCGAAACCCAGGGTGACGCTCTTCACCTCAACGAAGGCCGGGCCGCTTGCATAATCCAGGCGAAAATCCACCCGGCTACGCTCCTGCCCGTAGGCCACCTCGCGCTTATAGCCCTCGAAACCGGCCAGTTCGGCGATCAGCCCCTGGTTCAGGGCCCGCTCGATCAGGCCATTGGCGCGCGCGGTGTTGATGCAAGCCAGGCGCCCCTGGGGGGTTTCGCTCAGTTCCCAGGTGCCCGGCAGCTTGCGTTTCGGGTCGTCGCTGCGGCTGAACCAGACCCGCCCGCCCGGGCTCATGCAGTTGAGCATGGAACCGGTATTGGGGCAGTGGATCGTCAGCCGTTCGCCGTCGGCGGTCTCGATATCGGCGAGAAAGCGCTTGTAGCGCTGCAGCAGACGGCCCTCCTCGAGTAGCGGCGCGAAACGCATCAGGGCCGCCAGCTCTTCAAGCCACGGGCGATCCGCTCGACCGCCTCCTGCAGGCGCGGAAGACTCTGGGTATAGGCGAAACGCACATGCTCGGCGGCCTGATGGCGACCGAAGTCCAGCCCCGGGGTAAATGCCACATGCTCGGTCTCCAGGAAATGCCGGCAGAAGGCGAAGGCATCACCACCGAAGGCGCGAATATCGGCATACAGGTAGAAGGCGCCCTCCGGCTCCACGGCAATGCCGAAGCCCAGCTCGCGCAGGGCGGGTAACAGGAAGTCGCGGCGGCGGCCGAACTCATGCCGACGCTCTTCGAGAATGGCCAGGGTCGCCGGCTCGAAACAGGCCAGCGCCGCG
>DATDTH010000757.1:0-8828 GCA_035290985.1 Pseudomonas sp.
CCCGCCACATCCTCGGGTGTGCCATTGCGGCGCAAGGCCGTGTGCGAGGCAAGTCGGGCGCGCAGTTCCGAGCTGAGCACATCGTCGGCCATCGGCGTCAGGATAATGCCCGGATTAATGGCATTGACCCGGATGCTCCGGGGGCCTTGCTCCAGCGCCAGCGTGCGCATCATCGCCAACAGCGCGCCCTTCGTGCTCGCATAGGCCCCCGCCCCCGGCATCACGCCGCTCACGGTCCAGGAGGCGTTGATCAGGATGCTGCCCCCCTCCAGGAACGGCAGGCAATGCTTGATCGTCAGGAAGGTGCCGCGCAAGTTGGTGGCGATCAGTGGGTCGAAGTCGTCCGCCGCGGTATCCGCCAATGGCTTGAATTCGCCCAGCACGCCCGCATTGGCGAAGAGCGCGTCCAGGCCACCGAAGTGAACCGTGGCTTTCGCCACGGCCGCGGCGACCGCATCGCCTTGGGCAATATCACAGGCAATCGCCAGTGCCGCGCCCCCGAGCGCCTCGATGTCCGCGGCCAACCGTGCGAGCGGCTCCGGCCGGCGCCCGATCAGGATGAGCTGCGCGCCCTCCTCGGCCAAACGAAGCGCGGCGGCGAGCCCCATGCCTGTTCCGGCGCCTGTGATAAGGACCGTTTTACCCTTGAACCGTGATAGTGCCACGCGGTACTCCTTGAGTGGTTTTCGTCACGGCCATGGTAATTAGAAGGGGCACTCCTGATAATTGGCTCAATACTTGGATCATTTAATAGCAAAGGTATTGAATGGACCTCTTTCGCTCCATGCAAGTATTCGTAGCCACCGTACAGGCCGGCTCGATGAGCGCCGCCGCCGGCGGGCTCGGCCTCTCGCCAGCCATGGTCGGCCAGCATATTGCGGCGCTGGAACAGCGGACAGGAACACGCCTGCTGAACCGGACCACGCGTCGCCAGAGCCTGACGGATTTCGGTGCCAGCTATGTCGAGCAATGCCGGGACATTCTCGATCGCGTGGCGGTCGCGGACCTGGAAGCCGAAGCCTCGCAAACCCAGGCTCGTGGGCAGTTGCGAATCACGGCACCGACGGCATTCGGGGCCGAAGCCCTGGTTCCCGGATTGCGGCGCTATCGCGAAATCGCCCCCGACGTCACCCTGGATATCACATTGACGGACCGAAACGTCGACCTGGTGGAGGAAGGTTTCGATATCGCTTTTCGCATCGGCACGCTGCCTGACTCCCGCCTGATCGCGCGCAGCCTCGCCCCCTACCGGATGATGATCGCGGCCGCGCCGGATTATCTGGCACGCCAGGGCCAGCCCGAACACCCGCGCGACCTTTCCCACCATGAAGCCATCGGCTTTACGCCCTCGGCACGCTCGCCCTGGAGGCTGTCCAAAGGCGATGAAGTGCTGGAGGTGGAGCCCGCACGTTCGATCACGGTCAACAGCGGCCAGGCGGCACGGATGGCCGCCTGCGCGGGTTTGGGCGTGGTCATGCAACCGGCCATCCTGCTCGCCCCCGACGTGCGGGCCGGGCAACTGGTACAACTCTTTCCCGATTGGCAATTGCGCGAACGGCCCATGTCGCTCATCTACTACCGCGACCGGCGTATGACGCCGGGCCTGCGCAGCTTCATCGCCTTTGCCGTGGCGCAATTCGGTGCCACGCCCGCGGATCTTGCCTACGTACCCAGCGAAACTGCTTTTACCAATGCAGAGGCGGATAAGTAGCCACAGGACTGGATGCGGCGAAGGACACGCACCCATGTGGCCCTTTTCTGCGCCCTGCATAGCCGCGACGTCCATACCAGTGAAACAATGGAACTATTGAGCCGATCTCGGCATACCCAACAGATGCAAGCCCGCCCTTATGAAAACACTGTACGACGCTGAAAATGCCATTGAGGCGCATATGCTGCAGCACCTGCTGCAACAAGAAGGGATCACTGCCAGCGTTCACGGTGATTACCTGCAGGGCGCTGCCGGCGGGCTGCCCGTTGCCGGCCTTGCGCGTTTGCTGGTGGAAGAAAGTGACTATGCCCGCGCCCGTGAAATCATCCAGCGCTGGGAGGCTCGCAGCACGCCCGCCGCTACACCGCCACCGCCCAAGGCCCGGCAATCGGGCTTTATAACGGGCTTGCTCGGCCTCGCTGTCGGCGGCCTGCTGTCCTATGCCTACTTTCACGTGCCCTATTCGGCGGACGGCATGGATTACGACGCCGATGGCATATTGGATGAACGCTGGAGCTGGGGGGCAAGCGGCATCATCCGCAAGAGCGAGACGGATAGAAACCGGGATGGCAAGGTGGACTCGGTCGTTCATTACAATCGGCAAGGCCATATCGCCACATCGGAAAGCGATGACGACTTCGACGGTATATTCGAAACCCAAGGGACCTATCGCCAGGGTAACCCCCTGCGCGCAGAGGCGGACAGCGATGGCGACGGGTATCCAGACCTGCGCTGGCACTACAAGGATGGTGTCCTGCTAACGGAAGAGCGTTTCAGCAAGGGCTCGACCAAGCCGCTACGCATCACCCGATTCCAGCTCGGCAGAGAGGCGTCCACCACAGTCGACACGGACGGCGATGGCAGCATGGATCTGCAGCATGAGTACGATGCCAGCGGCACTATCAGCGCCACTGGCGTAACCAGCGGGATCAGGTGAGCACCCATAGCAACAAAGACAAGAGAGGCATCCCTGGCTACACCTGGCCCTGCTCGAAGACCAATGGCGCCATGACCCCTTGAGGAAAAAGGCGGGAAAACCTCAGGCGCCACCTCCATCCAAGCGTTCTAATCAAAGCAGGAAGAGCATTTCGTAGAGCTCGTGCTCAGGGCCAAAGACGATCTCAGCTCCTTCATCCAAGCCCCAATTTACCGGCGCGCCAGGGATAAGAGGCCGACGCAGCACCCTCTTCATCTTTCCGTTTATGTAAATCGTCATGAATTTTTCGCGCCTGAGCCGCTTGGCTTTTTTTTCAGCGGCTGTCAGTTTTCGTTTCATTCAGTTGCGAGCGTTTTAACGAGGTTGTAGAAAAGCCAAAAGACACTGCTGGTAGTTGCCCCCTGGCTGACCAGATTTACCCTAACCCAAATCCAAGCCACAAAAAAGCCCTTGAAACCTGAACAGCTTCAAGGGCTTAGTCGTTACATGTAGTGGCGGAGAGATAGGGATTTGAACCCTAGGAACAGTCGCCTGTTCAACGGATTTCGAATCCGTCCCGTTCGGCCACTCCGGCATCTCTCCAGCGGCGCGCATGATAACAGCTCGAAAGCGCCGAGCGAAGCCCCGCCGGCAGACTTTTTTCACGCAGGATCAGGCGTTTACGCAGGAGCCTCACCGCCACACCGACCTCCCGGTGCGCACGGCGCCCCCTACAAGAACGCTTCAGCGAAGCCGCGGTGCGAGAACTGGGCCTTACTGGCCGAACCGCAAGACGGTATGTACCAGAGCATCTCGCTCTCGGGGGCAAATATCGGCCCTGCGGATTACAGAGCCATCTCAGTCGACTTGAATACCGGTTCGCGCCACAAGCGCCTGGATAAGCGGTGACAAGGCCTTACGCCCCGCCTCATCGCTTGCAGAAGCAACGCTGCAAATAATGACATTCAGGTGCCAAGCCGCGTTATAGACCTTGGGTTCCAGATGGACGCTCGCGCTAGGTTGGCATGCATCGTCGTCCACGCCCGAGTCGCGATAGCGGTAGACCGCTCGAAGCTGGGCGAACTTCAGGCTTATGACCTCGCTTCGCTCCGGGCGGTGCTTGAAGCTGATGGTCCTGATAAGCGCTCGCTTCTCCAGGTTCAGCTCCAGGGACTCGGTTCTGACCTGGTCATGCCGGTGCTTGAATCCATGCCAGGCCCGGCCACGGACGGCAACCCAGGCGATCAGCCCAATGAAGGCCGCGACCCAGCATTCGAACACGCTCACTTCCATCCAGCTTCTGGGAATCACCAAGGCCAGTAAAGCCCCCGACATGACCCCGATGAACAGCGAGGAGAACAGCAGGGTCCAGAAAAGCGTATTGAAAAAATCCCATGGGCTTTGCGCCGAAACGCTCGACCCACTGAGCAGCACGACAGAGGTGTGGGTATTGGCAAGCCGCGCAGCCAGTGTTTCGCAGCTGTCGTCGATGCGCTGCCAGGTCATATCGTGCGGGGAAAATGCCGACGGCTTTGCGTTGCTCACAGAACATCCCTGTATTGAGTCAGACCATCACGCTGTAGTGGCCCAGGGGCACGCGGCGCCCCCAACAGGATCAGGATGCACCGCAAGAATTCTCCATGGGTATCGCTGCGCTCAACCCATCCTACGCACATTACCGGGCCCAGCCATCAGGCTGCGCGGCGACCGACGGCCCCGGTGCGCGCGGCGCACGCTACAAGGGCACGCCACGGGTTCTGGGATTCACGGCGCTCTTCAGGCCGTCAGGCGGGTCAGGGCTTCGCGGTATTTGTCGGCGGTCTTCTGCGCCACGTCGGCCGGTACGGCCGGGGCCGGCGGTTCCTTGTTCCAGCCGGTCGACTCCAGCCAGTCGCGCACGAACTGCTTGTCGAAGCTCGGCGGGTTCTTGCCTTCGACGTAGCTGTCGGCCGGCCAGAAGCGGCTGGAGTCCGGGGTCAGCACCTCGTCCATCAGGGTCAGGGTGCCATCTTCGTCCAGGCCGAACTCGAACTTGGTGTCGGCAATGATGATGCCGCGGGTGGCCGCGTACTCGACCGCCGCGCTGTACAGGGCGATGGAGGTGTCACGCACCCGGGCCGCGAGGTCCTTGCCGATGATGGCCTCGCATTGCTCGAAGGAGATGTTTTCGTCGTGATCGCCCACCGCCGCCTTGGTCGAGGGGGTGAAGATCGGCTGAGGCAGCTTGGAGGCCTCCTGCAGCCCGACCGGCAGGGTGATGCCGCAGACCGTTCCGCTTTTCTGGTATTCCTTCCAGCCGGAACCGACGATATAACCGCGCACTATGGCTTCCACGGCCACCGGCTGCAGGCGCTTGGCGACCACGGCGCGACCTTCCACCAGGGGCAACTCGGCGGCCGAGACCACATCTTCCACGCGGTCGCCGGTGAAATGGTTCGGCACCAGGCCCGCCAGCTTGTCGAACCAGAAGTTCGAGATGGCGGTGAGGATCTTGCCCTTGTCCGGGATCGGCTCGGCGAGTATCACGTCGAAGGCCGACAGCCGATCGGTGGCGACCATCAGCATGCGCTTGGCGTCGATTTCGTAGAGATCCCGTACTTTGCCGGAATAGATTTTTTTCAGGCTCAGGCTGCTGGTCATGTCGGTCTTTCCGCCTCGATCAAATAAAACAGGCGAAACCGGGAAGGGTTTCGCCTATTGATTGTTCCGCGCTCGTCGCCTCGGTGGCGCAGCGCCGCGCCCACCTGGCCTCCGGGTACAAGCCCCGGAAAGCCCAGGTGCTTAGCCGAGGTTTTCCTGGATCAGCCCCAGGATCCGCCGCGCGACATCGGCCGGCGCCACGGTATTCAGGTCTTTTTCCACCGTGACCTGCACGCTGTCGCCGACATTGGTCAGGCGTACCTGGTAACGCTCGGCACGGGCGTCGATTTCTTCCTTGTCCGGCGCGCTGCCGAACACACTGCCGAAGAAACCGGGCTTTTCTTCGGGCTTCTTCGCGCTTTCGGCCAGGTTGATGTAGTACACGCCCAGGGTGCGGTTGAGGTCGTCGACCCGCACATCGCCCACTTCCAGCGCGCGACCGATACCCGACCAGGCGCGATCGAAGTCGGTGCCCAGGTTCAGGATCGGGTTGCCGTTGCCGTCTTCGGACAGGCTGACCCGGCTCGGCGCGTCGAAATCACGGGCGGCCAACAGGGACACAGAACCGCCCTGTTCGGCGCTGCGCGCCAGGCTGGCGAGCATTTCGTCGAGCAGAGCCGCTTCCAAGCTGGCATTGCCAGTCCGACTGGGGAACGCGATGTCGGCCTGGCTACCGGCGGGACGCTCGGCGCTGACCACGAAGATTTCGCTGGTGTTGCGCTGCACGCCCGGCTCGATACGCACCCGTACCCGGGTCTCGCTGTCCGGCTCGACGCCCGCGACGCGGCTGCTCAGGCGGCTGGCCATGGTGCTGGACAGCTCGTCGAAGCGCTGCCAGGCGGTGCTGAACTCACCGGTCTGCGGCCGTTCGTCGGCAATGCGGAAACCGTTATCCTCGAAGAACTGGCGGGCCACCGGCCAGACCTGTGCCGGCGTGCGCTGGGCCACGACCCAACGCGACTCACCGCTCTTCTGCAGACTGAATTCGCTGACTTCGCCACTGACCGACAAGGCCTGCGGACGCGGGACCTCGAAGCCTTCCACAGTGGCGGTGCTGTCGGCGATGTTGCGCGGCACCGGCAGCAGCGGATCGAGACGCTTGCTCTCGACGTTCGGCGGCAGTTGCATGGGCGCCGTCTGGCGTTCGTTCAGGTAGTCGCTACCGCGATCGCGGAAATAGCCATCTTCACCCCAGATCCAGCCACAACCGCTGGTGGAAGAGATGATCATGGCTAATGCGGAGAGTCCGGCCAATCGCTTCATGCGTAGTAATTCCTCGATCAAAGCAAGACGCCGGACTGGCGCAGGGCCTGCCGCAGCGGTTCATGACAACGCGGGCTGAGCCAGGTCAGGGGCAGGCGGATACCGTCCGGCATCAGCCCCATCTCGTTCAGGGCCCATTTCACCGGAATCGGGTTGGATTCGATAAACAGCGCCTTGTGCAGCGGCATCAGGCGGTCGTTGATCGCCCGCGCGGTGGTGGCATCGCCAGCCATGGCGGCGGCACACAGCTCGCTCATGGCGCGCGGGGCGACGTTGGCGGTCACAGAGATATTGCCCTTGCCGCCCATCAGCATCAGCTCGACGGCGGTGGCATCGTCACCGGAGTAAACCAGAAAATCCTTGCTGACCCGGCTCAGCACTTCCTGACCGCGCTGCAGGTCGCCGGTGGCTTCCTTGATGCCGATAATGTTCGGCACCAGGGACAGGCGCTCGACCGTCTCCGGCAACATGTCGCAGACGGTACGGCCCGGCACGTTGTAGAGGATCTGCGGAATGGCCACGGCCTCGGCGATGTGCCGGAAGTGCAGGTACAAGCCTTCCTGGGTCGGCTTGTTGTAATAGGGGGTGACCAGCAGGCAGGCATCGGCGCCGGCGCGCTTGGCGTTCTCGGTCAGTTCCACCGCTTCGCGGGTGGAGTTGGCACCGGTGCCGGCGATCACCGGAATGCGTCCGGCGACCTGATCCACCACCCGGCGAATCACTTCGATGTGCTCGTTCACGTCCAGCGTGGCCGATTCACCCGTGGTGCCGACGGCGACGATAGCGTTGGTGCCTTCTTGCAGGTGCCAGTCCACCAGTTTGCTCAGGCTGTCCCAGTCCAGACGCCCCTGTGCATCCATGGGCGTGACCAGCGCCACCATACTGCCCGCAATCATGCAACCGCTCCTGCCGGAAAAAGAGGGGCTAATGGTACTGGCGCCACCTGCCTTGCACAAGCGAAGTACGGTCAGGAGCATTCCCCTGGACCGCGCTTTTCGCTAACCTTCCGGCTTTGATCGACACTCATGGCGTGTCGACCGCTCATCGCTCTAGGAATGCTGCATGTCCACCCCCACAGTTCGCGAACAATTTCTCGTCATCAGTGCCCTCGGCGTCAACTCCATGGAGCTGACCAACGTACTGTGCCGTGCCAGTCATGAGAACCGTTGCGCCGTGGTCAGCACCCGTCTGAGCCGTCACGGCGAGTTCAGTGCACTGGTACTGCAGATCTCCGGTAGCTGGGACGCCCTGGCACGCCTGGAGGCCGGTTTACCGAGCCTGGCCAAGAAGCACAGCTTCACCGTCAGCGTGACCCGCAGCGCCGCCGCCGAGAACCGCCCACAGGCCTTGCCCTATGTGGCCTATGTCAGTTCGGTCTACCGTCCCGACATTCTCAACGAGCTGTGCCAGTTCTTTATCGACCACAATGTCGAGCTGGAGAACCTGACCTGCGACACCTACCAGGCACCGCAGACCGGCGGCACCATGCTCAACGCCACGCTCACCGTGACCCTGCCGGCCGGCACCCAGATCAGTTGGCTGCGCGATCAGTTCCTCGATTTCGCCGACGCCCTGAACCTGGACGCCCTGATCGAACCCTGGCGCCCACAGACCCCTTCCTGAGATTTTCATGGCCATGACCCTCGACCACGCCGTCGCCGATTTCCAGGCCCAGGCCACCAGCGGGCAGCAGGTCCAGCTGTCCGCCCTCCAGGGGCGGCAAGTGGTGATCTATTTCTACCCCAAGGACAGCACCCCGGGCTGCACCACCCAGGGCCAGGGTTTCCGCGATGCCCACGCGGCCTTCCTGGCCGCCGATACGCTGGTCTTCGGCGTGTCCCGGGACAGCCTGAAGTCCCACGAGAACTTCAAGGCCAAGCAGGGCTTCCCCTTCGAGCTGATCAGCGACAAGGACGAGGCGCTCTGCCAACTGTTCGACGTGATCAAGCAGAAAAAACTCTACGGCAAGGAATACCTGGGCATCGAGCGCAGCACCTACCTGATCGACAAGCAGGGTGTATTGCGCCAGGAATGGCGCGGCGTGAAGGTGCCAGGCCATGTCGACACGGTGCTGGCCGCCGCCCAGGCCCTGCAGCTGGGCTGAGCCTCCCCTGGGGCCAGCTTGCCGTAGGGCGGGTGCAACCCGCGTATCGAGCTAACGCATTACGCATGGATTGGTCGATGGGTATCGCTGCGCTCAACCTAGGCGGCCCCACCCCTCCTACGCCTTGCGCAACCAATAGCGGTACACGCCCCCCTCCTCCTCTTCGCGCAGCAATTCATGGCCGGCGAGGCGGG
>DATDTH010000758.1:0-14097 GCA_035290985.1 Pseudomonas sp.
CTCAACCGGCCCCTGCTCGAACACCTCAGTTGCGAATGCTACAAAGTGGTCAAGAAGGAGACCGATCGCCTGCTGGGCACCGAGCCGAGCGCCAGCCGCAAAGCCTATCGCGTCGCCGAGTAGGCCCGGCTGTCAGGCCGACGAGAGCAATTTCGCTATTTATCACACTCATGGCTTCGCTCCGACTAACAATTCCGCGGCCCGACTGTCCTTCTTACTACTCCCTACGTCGTAGTCGAGGTCACGCCCATGGAAACTGAAGTCAAACTGCTGATTCAGCCAGTCGATGTGGACCGTCTCAAGGGCCATCCGCTGTTCAACACCTACGCGTCCGAAAAACCCCGGGAACAGCAGCAGTCCGCGCTCTATTTCGACACCCCGGACCTGCGCATCCGCCGGGCCCATGGACACCTGCGCGTCAGGCAGGCCGATGGCGAATGGATGCAGACCTTCAAGGCTGATGTCGCGGCCCTGGCCGGGCTGCATCAGCGCCAGGAATGGGAGTCGCCGGTGGACGGCCCGCAGCCCGACCTCGAGCGCTTGCGCGAGCAAGTGGGCGAGCAATCGCCCTGGCAGGAACTGCTGCATGCCTTCGAACCCCATGAGCTGCGCCCCCTGTTCACCACCCATGTCACCCGGACGCTCTGGACACTGCGCCTCCCCCAGAACGACGAGGTGCAGATCACCTTGGACCAGGGCACCCTGGAATGCGCCGAGCAGTCCGTGCCCATCAGCGAACTGGAGCTGGAATTGCTCTCGGGTCGAGCTGAATGCCTGTTCGACCTGGCCCTGATGCTGCTCGAGACCCTGCCCCTGCGACTCGACAGCCGCAGCAAACCGGACCGGGGCTATGCACTGCTGGCACCCGAGCCGCCGCTGGCCGTCAAGGCCCAGCCTGTCGACCTGGCGCCGGAAATGCACCTGGAGCACGCCTTCCAGCTCATCCTGCGCAACTGCCTGAGCCAGATCCAGGCCAACGAGCAGGGCGTTGCCCATGACCAGGCCCCCGAGAGCCTGCACCAGATGCGCGTCGGTTTACGCCGCCTGCGCTCGGCCCTTCGCTTGTTCGAAAAAATCATGCCCTGCCCAGAAGAACTGCAGGAGGCCTTGGCTGGGCTGGCCACGGAACTGGGCAAAGCCCGGGACTGGGATGTCCTGGTCGGTTCGACCCTGCCCCGGGTGGCGCGGGTCACCCAGAATGCGCCTGCGGTTTCCGCCATTCGCCTGGTCGCCAGCGACAAGGCGCAGCGTTGTCACGAAGCGACCTCGGCGGCGCTCAGGGCGCCCCACTACAGTCAGCTAATGCTGAGCTTCGGCGCCTGGCTCGAAGGCGCCGGCTGGCGGCTGTCACTGCGAACGGATACCCAGCAGTTGGACAAGCCACTGGCGAAGTTCGCCAAACAGCGGCTGCGCCAGGCACAAAAACGCCTGTTGGAGCGGGGCAAGGGCCTGAAAAAAGCCGGTCCCGCCACCCGCCATCGTGTGCGCATCGCGGCCAAGAGACTGCGCTATGCCACCGAGTTCTTCCAGGCGCTCTACCCGAAAAAGCCTATGCGGGCTTATATCCAGGCCTTGTCCAGGCTGCAGGATGTCCTCGGTCGGCTAAACGATATCGCCGTGGCCACCGACCTGCTAGACGACCTGCAAGACGAGTACAGCCAACTGCTGGAAAGCACCTGTTTCGTCAAGGGTTGCCTCGGTACCCTGCAGCAGAACGAAGGGGGGAAATTGCGCAAGCGTTGGCGACAGTTCCGCGAACGAGACCTCCCCCGCCACCAGAACTCCTCAGGCTGATCCCGTCCTCGAACCCGGGCAACCCTGCTCATTGCGCCGAAAACCCGCAACTACCGGCGGATATTTGACTAATATTCAACAATGAAAACGACCCTGGACGAATTGCTCGCCTTCACCCGCGTGGTGGACGCCGGCTCCATCACGGCCGCCGCCGCCCAGCTGGAGCAGACGGTGAGCGGTATCAGCCGCGCCCTGAGCCGGCTCGAGGACAAGCTCGAGACCACCTTGCTGCGGCGCACCACCCGGCGCCTGGAACTGACCGAGGAAGGCGCCCTGTTCCTGACCCAGGCCCGGCAGATACTCGAGGCGGTGGAGCGGGCCGAAGAACAGCTGGCCGTGCGTCGCCAGACCCCGGCCGGCAAACTGCGGGTCAATGCCGCCGCGCCCTTTATGCTGCACGTCATAGTGCCCCTGGTCGGTGGTTTCCGCGCCCGCTACCCGGAAATAGAGCTGGAGCTCAACAGCGACGACCAGCTCATCGACCTGCTGGAGCAGCGCACCGATATCGCCATCCGCATCGGCCCGCTGCGCGATTCCAGCCTGCATGCCCGCCCCCTGGGCAGCAACCGCTTGCGCTTGCTCGCCAGTCCGGCCTACCTGCAGGCTCGCGGCCAGCCGACCAGAGTCGAGGAGCTGGTGCAGCACAGCCTGCTCGGCTTCAGCCAACCGGAAAGCCTCAACCACTGGCCCTTGCGCCACCCCCAGGGCGATAGCCTGGCCATCAGGTCCAGCCTGCAGGCCTCCAGCGGCGAGACCCTGCGCCAGCTGGCGCTGGCCGGCGAGGGCATCGCCTGCCTGGCCGATTTCATGACCCGGGCCGACCGCGAACGCGGCGACCTGGTGCAACTGCTGCAACACGAAACCCTCGAAGTGCATCAGCCGATCCACGCGGTCTACTACCGCAACACTGCCCTCGCCGCGCGCATCGCCTGCTTCCTCGATTATGTGAGCGAGCATCTGCGTTAACCCAGACCACTATCGTCCCTGAATCCGCCAAACCTGGGGATTGCGTCATGGACAGAGCGATACCCCCTGGAATAGCCTCGCCCCTGCGCCAGGACGCCGCGGCTTCACCGCCGTGACCCTGCGCCGTATCCCGCCGTCACTCCGAATCGAGCCCTCCATGCCCCCAGAACCCGAATTCGCCCCCGAGTACAGCCGCGTCGAGCGCATCCGGCTGGTGCTGGGGGGTACCCTGGCCGGTGCGCTGCTGGTGTATGGAGCCCAGACCTGGCTGTTTCCGGGGATCAAGGCGTTCGCCACCCTCGCCCCCTGCCGCCAGGTTCTCGGCATCGACGGCCTGACAGTGCTCTGGTACGGCCTGTTCGTCGGCTTGCCCCTGCACGTGGCCGTTCTGATGCTGCTGACCTTCGGCTGGCAGGGGTACAAGGTCCTGCGCGACGGGCAGTTCCCCGCGGCCGGCACCAAGGTGTATCGGCCGACCCGCATCCGCCGCGGCCGCAAGGCCAGGCTTATCGGCTACCTGCACCTGGCGGCGGTTCTGCCTTGCCTGCTTCTGGCGGGCTGGGGTGCGCCCCAGGCCGAGGCGCTGTCCACAAGCCTGCGCCCGCCCGCCGGCTTCTGCGCGAGCGCCCCCGTCTAAAGGGGGCGGAGTGAAACGCGAAGCGCTTCGGCGAAGTCCGTCAGCAGGACGCGCCACCGCCCAAGTAGGGTGTACTCGCCTAAGGCAGTACACCAGAGGGCGTTCAATATGGAATACAGACCGCAGTCAGAGCCGCGCGGTCTTCCTTAGACGGACACAGGCAAGGTGAAAATGCACTAACTGGGGGTGGCCTGGATCAGGCCCAGGGCCTGGTCGATCTGCGCGAAGGAGGGCCGTGCCAGCACCTCGGCCTGGGTGCAGCTGTCCTGCAAGGCGCGCCACTGCGCCAGCGCCGCCGCAGACGCGGTTGTCGGCGCGCAGCGGGCCAGCAACTCCTCCAGCAAAATGCCGAAGGCCCGCACCTCGATGCCTTGCAGTGCCTGGGCCTGCTGGCTACCTGGCACGGCATAACGGGAGGCCGCGCCGAAGTCGCCCAGCAGGCAATCGCCCTGCCCGTCCCAAAGGATGTTATGGGCATACAGGTCGCCATGCAGGATGCCCTGGCCATGCAGGTGCGCCGCGGCCTGGGCAATGCCGCTGGCCAGGCGCAGCGCCACCTGCAGAGGGAAAACCAGCCCCTCTGCATAGCAGTCGCGCGTGCAGGAGGCCAGGCTCGGCGGCCCGGCCAGGGTGACGAAGCACGGATCGATCAGCCGCAGCACCAGCCCGGCCAGCCCTTCGGGCTGCTCGACTACTCGGCCCTGGGCCCCGATCAGATGGCGGTGGGAACCGGCGGCCATGCAGGCGGCCATCTCGTCGAGGGGTGAACCGTCGCTGGTGATCCGGCCCTTGAACAGCTTCACTGCCACCGCTTGCGGGGCCTGGGGCGGGCAGCTCCAGAGGGCCCGATGGATCACCCCCGAAGCCCCCTCGCCCAATGGCGCCTGCAGGTCCAGGCTGGCCCAGGGAATCTCAGGGATACCCATCACCGGATCAGACGAGCCGAGCCACTCGTCCAGTGGGTTGCCGGCATAGGCCAGCCACGCCAACCGCGGCAGCGCCAGCAGCCAGTCGGGCAAGGCCGTCAGCTGGTTGGCGGCGATGCGCAGCAATTCCAGGCGCTGGCAGGCGGCCAGGGACTCGGGCAGGTGGCGCAAGCGATTGCCGGCCAGCATCAGTTTCTGCAGACCGAGGCAGCCGCCCAGTGACTCGGGCAGTGCCTCGATGCAGTTGTCGGTGAGGATCAGCCAGCGCAGCGAGGCCGGTAATGCCGCCGCCGGCACCTGGCGGATCCGGTTGGCCTTGAACCCCAGGATATCCAGCTGCCGGCACTGGCCGATGGACGCGGGCAGTTCGCTGAAGCGGTTATCGGAGCAGAACAGCACGCGCAGCCGCCGCAGCCGGCCCAGGTCATCGGGAAGGTTGTCCAGGGCATTGCCCGAGAGGTTGAGCACTTCGAGGGAATCTGCCAGGTCGAAGATTTCCCGCGGGAACGCGGTCAGGCCGCAGTTCAAGTCGAGGCGGCGGATGCCGGCCAATTGGCCGGCCCGCAGTTGAGCAAGGGTATCCATGGGGCGCAGGAGTACTCGAAAAAAAGTCGGGGCTTCAGTCGATGGGCGGGATTCAAGCGAGGAGCCAGCCCGGTCAGCGACCGGCATCAATGAATTTTCCCATGCCGCGCGTTACGCTTGACCATCCCTGGCCCGGCAAGGGGGCGCGGCTCAGCTGGCGCCGCACTCGTTCTGCAGGTTGGCCTGGGTGACGGTGCTGCCGGCCGGCACGCTGCGCGTCAGCCAGACGTTGCCACCGATCGACGAGCCCTTGCCGATGGTGATGCGGCCGAGGATGGTGGCGCCGGCATAGATCACCACATCGTCCTCGACAATCGGGTGCCGGGCCTGGCCCTTGAGCAGTTGCCCGGACTCGTCGGTCATAAAGCGTTTGGCGCCCAGGGTGACCGCCTGGTAGATGCGCACCCGCTCGCCGATGATCGCGGTCTCGCCTATCACCACACCGGTGCCATGGTCGATGAAGAAGCTCGGGCCTATGGTCGCGCCCGGGTGGATATCGATGCCCGTGGCCGAATGCGCAAGCTCCGCGCTGATCCGCGCCAGCAGCGGTAACCCGGCCCGGTACAGGTGGTGCGCCAGGCGATGGTGGATCACCGCCAGCACGCCCGGGTAGCAGAGCAGCACCTCGTCGACACTGCGCGCCGCCGGATCGCCATGGAAGGCCGCCAGCACGTCGCTGTCCAGCAGGCGGCGCAACTCCGGCAACGCCGCGGCGAAGTCGCGGACGATACGCACCGCCCTCGCCTCGAGCGCCGCCTCGCCGTCGGCGCTTTCGCCCTGGTGCCGGGCGGCGTAGCGCAGTTCCAGGCGCACCTGTTTGAGCAAGGCATTGAGGGCCATATCGAGGGTGTGCCCGACATAGAAATCCTCGCTTTCCTCGCGCAGGTCGGCCGGCCCCAGGCGCATCGGGAACAGCGCCCCGCGCAGGGCCTTGATGATCTCGCAGACCCCATCGCGCGACGGTAATTCGCGGCCGTCCTGCTGTTGCGAACGGCCATGCTCGGTGCGCCATTCGGTGCGCGCGGCCCGCAGCTCGCTGACGATCCGCTCGAGGTTCCAGCCAGCCGCCTCGCTGGCCTGGCTGCCATCCAGGCGAGCCGGCGGCGACGCGTTCTCGGTGCTGAAATCCTGCTTGAAACCACTGGTCATGGGAGACTCCTCAACCGGCAGCGCTGCGCTGCCGTAGGCAATGACTGAATATTAATGGGCAGTAATAACGCGCAGCCGCGTCGGCGCCAAGTAAAATCGGCTGCCGCTCAGGCCTGCATGGCCCAGCCCTCGACGTCCATCGCCGCCTGGCGCAGTGCCTCCGAGCGGGTCGGATGGGGGTGGCAGGTCAGGGCGATATCCCCGGCCGCGGCGGAAAACTCCATGGCCACGCAGTATTCGCCGATCATTTCGCTGACGCTCGGCCCCACCATATGTACCCCGAGTATCTCGTCGCTGTGCGCATCGGCGAGCACCTTCACGAAGCCCTCGGTTTCATGGTTGATCTTGGCCCGGCTGTTGCCGGCGAAGGGGAACTTGCCGACCTTGTAGGCTCGCCCTTCGGCCTTGAGCTGCTCCTCGCTCTGGCCCACGCAGGCCACTTCCGGCCGGGTGTAGAGCACATTGGGAATCACCGCGTAATTGACCTCGCCAGCCTTGCCGGCGATCTGTTCGATGCAGGCGATGGCCTCGTCCTCGGCCTTATGCGCCAGCATCGGGCCGGCGGTGACATCGCCTATCACCCAGACGCCCGGTACGCCGCTGCGCTGGCGGTTGTTGGCGAGCTGGCCGCGCGGATCGCTGGCGAGGCCCAGCGTCTCCAGCCCCAGGCCCTGGGTGTAGGGCCGCCGACCGATGGCCACCAGCACATAGTCGGCCTGCACGGGGTGCGCCTCGCCACCGGTCGCCGGCTCGAGCAGCAGTTCGACGCCCTCGGCCGATGCATGGGCCTGGGTGACCTTGGTTCCCAGCTTGAAGTTGATGCCCTGCTTGGCCAGGGCGCGCTGCAAGGTCTTGGCGGTCTCCGCGTCGAGGCCCGGGCAGATCCGGTCGAGGTATTCCACCACTGTGACCGTGCTGCCCAGCCGCCGCCAGACCGAGCCCAGCTCGAGGCCGATCACCCCGGCGCCTATGACCACCAGGTGTTTCGGCACCTCGGCCAGGGACAAGGCGCCGGTCGAATCCAGGATGCGCCGGTTGTCGATCGGCACACCCGGCAGGTGCGTCGGTTCGGAGCCGGTGGCGATGACGATGTCCCTGGCCGTCAGTAGCCGCTCGCTGCCATCGGCCACGCTTACCCGCACCCGGCCGGGGCCATCGAGGCGAGCCCAGCCCTGGATCCAGTCGGCCTTGTGCTTGCGGAACAGGAACTCGATGCCCTTGGTCAGGGCCGACACGCTCTCGTCCTTCTGTTTCATCATCTGCGCCAGGTTCAGGCGGGGCTCGACCTCGATGCCGAGCCGGGCGAACTCCGGCCCCACGGCAGCCGCGTAAAGTTCCGAGGCATGCAGCAAGGCCTTTGACGGCATGCAGCCCACATTCAGGCAGGTGCCGCCCAGGGTAGCGCGGCCCTCCACGCAGGCGACCCGGAGGCCCAACTGACCGGCGCGGATCGCGGCGTTGTAGCCGCCGGGCCCGCCGCCAATCACCACAACGTCGTAGTCATTCATCTCGGTGCTCCTGTGTACAGGCTCATGGTGGTTCGTCGACCGTGGGGCGCAACAGATAAAAGCCCAGTGGCGCCTGCCAGGCAAATATGCGGCAAACCCTATGGGACACATCATACACAAGAATATTATGAACGTAATTTTCCATGCCTGCGCATTGCCTCACGGACGCGACTCGATCCAGCGGAACTCGGGGCCCGCTTTATCGATCAACCCAATACCATTAACGCGGAAAACACTCCCATGGAACTGTCCCGACTCGCCAGCGCCGTGTCCGAGGCCGTGGCGGCGCAGACCGGCGCCGCGGTTTCCCTCAAGGTATTGGACAAGGCTATCGACCTGCAGGCGCAGAGCGCCCTGGCGCTGGTTCAGGCCCTTCCACTGCCGGCCAGCAATCCAGTCAATCTGGGCAATGCGGTGGATATCCGGGTTTAGCGCGAGAGAGGATCGCCAGCAAGGTTAGGCACCCCCGCTGTTCCTACGAGGGGCAAGGTGTTTTCGTAGATTCTATGTTCCTGCGCAAACCTTTTTACCGATCATGTAGGGGGAAAAGGGCTTCCCCGATCGCCACACGGCAAAGGCAATGCGCAGCAGTTTATGGGTGATGCGGGTGACCTGACGTGCCACCGAGCGGCTTTCACTAACTGCATCTTCACCGCTCGATGGATTGCGGCCCCGTCAACTTTGCAAAGAGGCGTTAGCGGGAAGAGAAACGCTCCCAAGTCCCCAAGGTCTGCGTCCGTGCCCGGAGCATACCGAAGTTGTCGCCGGTGTATCCAATCTCGGGCGTGACCCAACGGCCATTGACAACAGCATAAATTTTGAAAGGGCTATAGAGGTAGCAAGGGTTCGGAGTAGACAGTTCGCATGCGAAATTAAACCTTTCCCACGAACCGATATACGGCGACCGAGCCCTCAACAACGAATTGTAGCCACCGGCATAGCCGATTTCGACCGAGACGTAGAGGCCGCTGATCTCGGACCGAAGCCCGTAGTAAGGCGCTTGGTAACAGAAGCGATATTTTTCCCAGGGGCCGGCAATGGGGGACCGGGCCCGCAGAAGTCCGTTGCCGGCCCCGGGAAAGCCGATCTCTGTCGACACGTAGTGGCCACTGATAAGCGCCTTTAACGGAAAAGCGGGACCGCAGTTGGCCGGTACCGCGGCTACTACCGGGTCGGCGGCCGTTGTGACCGCCGGCATGGCGCCTATCACCAAAAGGCATAACGCTAACGGGCGGACAATGCCCGTTCGCTTTCTTTGTTGGCACAGCGGTGCGGCGATTGGGGTAAGCGAATGGGGCGGGCTGGAAATGAACAATTGTTGTAGAAATGTATGCTTTAACATTTTCATGTCCTTATGTTTTTTTGCGAATATAGCGTGCGCAAAAGAGTCCCTACGATCCATGCGAGACTGGTCTGTCGTACCACCGAGCGGCCTTCACTGACACCTCTTCACCGCTCGATAGAGACTAGGCCACGTCCGTGGGTTCAGCACATCGACCTGATGCCCGGCGGCATGGGCTCAGCTCACCGCGACAGCAGATGAGGTCGGCGAAATCGTTGATCCTGGCAATCCGAGAATTGAACATCTCTGGATGCGCCTTCGCGGGTATGACGAGTGAGTTTTTTCGGGCGGGCTTATCCGCCGGTGCGCGCGGCGCACCCTACAAGAACACGACTCGATCCAGCGGAACTCAGTTACCACTCCAGGCTGAGCTGGCTGTCGAAACGTCGTTCCTGGCCGCTTAGCGGATCGACGAACAGCAGCGCCTGGGCCAGCAGCTTGAGCGGGCGGCTATGGTCATCAGGCCCCTGCTCGCTCAGGTTCGGGTAAAAGGGGTCGTTACAGATGCCGGCGCCGAGCGCGGCCAGGTGCAGGCGCAGCTGATGCTTCTTGCCCGTCACCGGAGAAAGCCCGTAGCGCCACAGCTCGCCTTGACGCTCGCGCACCTCGATGCGGGTCTCGCTGTTGGCCTCGCCTTCCCCTTCGCGCATCAGGAAAAACGGCTCGCCGGCGACCAGCCGTGTGCGCCGCACCAGGGGAAAGCTCAGCGCCGGCAAGGCCGGCGCTATCGCCTCGTAGTGCTTGACGATCCGCCGCGCGGGAAACAGCGCCTGGTAGGCCGAGCGGCTGGCGGGGTTGGCCGAGAACAGCACCAGGCCGGCGGTCAGCCGGTCAATGCGGTGCAGCGGCACCAGGTGCGGATTGTCCAGCCGGCGCACCAGGCGCGTCAGCAGGGTCTGCTCGACATACTCACCGCCCGGCGTGACCGGCAGGAAATGCGGCTTGTCGGCCACCACCAGGTGCTCGTCGGCATAGAGCACCGACTCGACGAAGGGAATGGCTTTCTCGTTGGGCACCTCGCGAAAGTACTGCAGCCGCAGCCCTTCCCGATAGGGCTGTTGCGGGCCGATCGCCCCCCCCTGCATGTCCAGCACCCGGCCCCGCGCCATGCGCTCCAGCCAGGTGGCGCGGCTGATGGTCGCGAAATGCGCGCACAGGCAATCCAGCACAGTCGCCCAGGGGCCCGCCGGCAAATGCAGGGTGCTGGGACGGGCATCGACAGGAACGGACATGGGCTCACTCGCGGCAATGCGGCCCGCCATTAAGCCACTCGCCAGCGGACAACGCCATCCGCGTCACGCCTCGGCGACGGGCGACTCCAGCCGGGCCAGGCGCTCTTCCAGGGCCGCGACACGGGCCTCCAGCTCGTCGATGCGCCCCTGGGACGGCGCGCAGCTTTCGCTGCGCTCGGCGGAACGCGCCGCCAGGGCCGCTTGCAGGTCTGCCGGACTTCCCAGCAGGTGCATGTAGCGGTCCTCGCGCTGACCGGGCTGGCGCGGCACCAGGCAGGCCAGGCCCCGGCTGATCAAGCGCTCCAGTTGGTGCTGCAGCTCCGCCAGGTCTTCGAAGTCATGCATGCGGTTGCTGCGGCTGAGCAGCTCGTTGAGGGTCTGCGGCCCGCGCAGCAACAACAGGCCGACCAGGATGACCTGAGCATGCACCAGTTCCAGGTGCTTTTCGCTGCGATGCTCCCAGCGATCCGCCCGGCTGCCCATCACCAGGCGCGCCAGGCCACGGCCCTCGAGCTGGCGCAGGCTCTGGCCGACCTGGCCCGCGGTCAGGTTCATCACCGGCTCGCGACTGGTCTTCTGGTTGCAGGCGGTGACCAGGGCGTTCAGGGTCAGGGGGTAGGTTTCCGGGGTGGTGGCCTGCTTTTCGATCAGGCAACCGAGGATGCGGGCTTCGCTGCTGTTCAGCGGATCTTGGCTGGGTTGAGTGTCTGACTCGGTGGACATCGGTTTATCCCTATACGACTGTAGCGCCTAGCCTAGCGCGAGCGCCGCCGACTTGACACGCCCTGTGCCGGCTTTTTGCAATCCAGCATCGCGCTGCGCCATTCACCCCGGAGCAGCGCCCCCCCGACGACGCCCATCGGATGAATGATGTTGGGGGACTTGCGCGGCTTTCACACAATTTTCACGTTCGCTGGTCAATGATCCAAACCAGCTGAAGGACCAGCACCCCATCAAAGACCCGCTTCGGCGGGTTTTTTTATGGCGTGCAGAACCCGAACGGACGCGCCCCCGCTCAGCGGCCCGCGCGGTTGAGCGCCACCTTGAACAGCACCGCCACCAGGTCGGTCTGGCTCACCATGCCGAGCAATTGCCGCTGCTCGTCGACTATGGGCAGGTGGTGCAAGCCGCTGTCCGAGAGCAGCTCCACCAGATCGCTGATAGGCCAGTCGGGGCGCCCCGTGCGGACCTTGCGGGTCATCGCATCCTGCACGCAGGCGCCTGGGCCGGAGGCCTCGGCCTCGTATTCCAGGCGCAGCAGGTCGCGCATGGAAAGGATGCCGACCAGCGTGCGCTGCGCGGTCACGACCGGCAGCGTGCCCAGCTTATGGCTCTGCAGCAGGCTCCAGGCCAGTTGCAGCGAATCCGCCGGCCCCACCGCCACCAGGTCCCTGGACATGATGTCGGCGCAACGGATATCGCCAAAGCGTCGGCGGAAGGCCTGCAACTCGGTCGCCAGCAGGACTTCCTCCAGGTCGTCGCGACTGATGTCCAGCAGCTCGCCACGGGCCTCGAGTACCGCATCCAGGTCCTCGCGGGTCAGGCCCAGACGCTCGCTGGGCAGCGTGTCCGTGGTCTTGTGGATATTGGCCTGCTCGACATGCCGGTGGGGATAGCGCCGCCCCACCGCCCCGTTGAACAGCAACGCCAAGAGCAGAAGCAGGAGGCTGCCGAGGCCAACCGGGTAGAGCACGAACTGGTAGCCCAACTCGGTAATGGCCGGCCCGCCCAGTACCGCGGTCAGGGCAATGGCCCCGCTGGGCGGATGCAGGCAGCGCAGCGCGAACATCAGCCCGATCGCCAGGCCAACCGCCAGGGCCGCGGCCAAACCACTGGGCCCCAGCCACAGGGCGCAAGTCACACCGATCAGCGCGGCCAGCAGGTTGCCGCCAATGATGGACCAGGGTTGGGCCAGTGGGCTGGAGGGCGCGGCGAACAACAGCACGGCGGAGGCGCCCATGGGCGCGATCAGCCAGAGGCTCGGCTGGCCCAGCGCCTGGCGGCACAGCCATTCGGTACCAAGCAGGCCGAGAAAGGCACCCAGGCAACCATAGAGCCGCTCGAGCCTGCTGACGGCAACCGGATCGGGCGCAAAGGACTTGAACCAGGACTTCAGACTGCTCACTGCGCGCTCGACCTTCACCGCACCATTTCGGGGCGGCGAATATAGCACGCGTCCGGCCGCGGTAAAGGGGCCGGGCTAGCGGGCCGTCACTTGAAGTCGTTCTTCGGCCCCGCATCCATGCTCACCCCGATCTTGCCCTCGGCCGAGCGGGTCAGCTTGGGCCGCAGCTCGGAGCCGGGCTTGCTGTAGAGCTCCAGGGGTTCGATCATCACGCCGTCCGGGGTATTGAGGATCATGCCCGGCACGCAGGTGTAGACGCTGTTGTTCTTCTCGGCATTGTCGGCCGGTACCGTGACACAGGTGCCCTGCTGGTTGTCGATCGACATGGACACCTTGTACTTGCGGAACGAACCGGTGCCGTTCGACTGCGCCGAATAGGCCACCGGCACCACGGCGAGAATGCTGTCGTTCAGCCGGATACGAATGGTCTCGGTTTTCAGCGCACCACCGCCACGCCCCACATCGCCGGTGTGCTGCACCGCGCCCTGGCCAAAATCGCTCATGGCCGGCACGCCCTGGGCACCAAAGGTGGCGACGTGGACCTCGCGGCCATCGGTGGTGAACACCAGCGCGTAGACATCGTAGTCGGTCCCGGTTTTCCACGAGATCGAGGCCGTGATTTCCGGCGTCTTCTCGATCAGGACGGCTTTCTGCCCCTTGGCGAGGTCGATCTTGCCGCTGACCTTCTGCAGGTTCACGCTCGGCTTGGCCGCCGCCGGAGCCGGTGCTGGCGCCGGGACAGGAGCAGGCGCCGCCTCGGCCGCCACCTCGACGCCGAAGTAACCGCACAGGCCATCGAGCCCGGAGGTGAAGCCCTGCCAGACGGCCTTGATCTTGGGCTCGCCATTGCGCACATAGAGTTCGAGGGCAATCACCCCCTTCTCGGTCGTGAACGCGCCGGGCACCAGGGTGACCACCTGACCGCCGCAGTGCAGTTCGGCCTTCAGGTTGCGGGCCTTGGCAAAGCCTATGGCCTTGTCCTCGGTCAGGCTCACCGCGATCTTGCTGATGCCGGCCGGCGCTTTCTGCAAGTCGAAGGCAATGCTGTGGGTGCGCTGGCCATTGCCATCCACGGGCGCGATGAAAGTCGCCACTCCACCCGGCCCTTGGGGCTGGTTGAAGAAGACGATCCCGCTGTCGCCCTGCACCTTTCCGGCATCCGTCAGCAGGAAAGCCGTAAGGTTGATGTCCAGTTGGGCATCGGCATCGTGGGTGACTATCAGGGTGCCGGCAAACGCGGCGATGCCCTGGTTGGCGCCTGGCTGTAGCGATGAACTCATGATCGATTCCCTTGATGAGCCTGTCTAAGGGCCGGCAGCTTACCCCAAGCCCCCAGAGGACAAAAGGCACAAGCGCTCACTCAAAAAAGCGCCGGCGCGCGTGACCTCAAGGCTGCGCCTGCCCGCTGTACGGCTCGGCACAGCGCCTGGCGATCTGGCCCTTCGGACACCGATAGGATCTACGGGGGGTGACCAGGTTATAGCGCTTGGCGACATCGTAGTCACCGGCGCCGAGGGCATGACCGCACTGATAGGCCGTCCACTGGACACCGGCCAGGACAGGACCGCCGACCGTCAGGACGCCGCCTTCGCAGTGCTGCCTGGCCAGGGCGCTTTCCACCGAGGGCTCATCGATGTAGGTCTGGTTATCCAGCGCGCCGTTGCACTCCCATTTCCGGCTTTTGCTGTTTTGACGGCAAATGGCGATGGCCTCCAACACAACCGGGCCCCACTCGACTTCCTTGACCTTGGGGGTGGAAGCCGGCGGCGTGTCGGTCGCAGCCTCCTCCCGCTCCCCTGCGCGACCACCCGCCTGGGTGGCGGAGGCCGGCTC
>DATDTH010000759.1:0-4831 GCA_035290985.1 Pseudomonas sp.
GTGGCGATAAAGGCGCCAGCTGCACCTGGCGGCTGACGAAGCGCCGCTGCAGGTAGTCGTTGATCACATGGCTCAGGGTGTCCGCCGAGTCGAACTGGGTGTCGACCTTGCCATCCCGGTAGCGCAAGCGGTCGGTGAACAACTCGACCTTGCCGCTCAAGGTGGTGCCGAACTGCGGTGGCAGCACCAGGTGAAAGTCCCCCACCAGCTTGTTCGGCGCCAGGGGTTGCAGGTCCAGGTGCAGGGTATAACCACGGCTCAGGCGCCGGGCTTCGGGCAGCTCCTGCTCGGGCAGCAGCCAACTGACCTCGACCTCGGGCAGCTTGCCAACGTCCTCGGGCAGTACATCGACACGCACCGGGACGAGCAGCGGCTGCGGCAGGCGGATGCTGACCTCGCGACGGGCAAAGAAATCCTGCCCCTCGCGCAGAGTCAGGACGCCGTCGATCAACTCGCCCTGCTGCGGTGCAAAGGCCTGGCCGTTCAATTCGCCGCGCAAGCGAATCGTCAGCTGCGGCGGCTCCTGCACCTTGGGTTGCAACCAGCTGAGACTGAAAATGGCCTCCAGGCGCTGGGCATCCTGATTGGCCAGCAAGACCAGGCCCACCACCAAGGGAATGCAACCCAGGGCACTCAGTGCCAGGGCCTTGCGCGCGACTCGCCAGTGGCTCAGCACATAGAACAGGGTCAAGGGTGGCAACAGGCTGCCGATGCCCCACAGCAGGCTGGTACCGAACGCCAGCATGACCAGCCACACCAGGCCGGTCAGGATCAGCAGTAGGCCGCAAAGGATCAGCAACGCATCCATTCAGATTTCCTTGTCATTCATTATTTTTATCGATTTTTATCGAACCGGCCTTAGCCGGCGTGGTTCAAGCTTCATCGACCTTGAAGTGGGCGCGCGCCGTGGCTATGGGTTCGGCTTCGGTGGTCTGCCAGGCATTGATGGCGACGTTGGCGACACGTCGGCCTTGTCGCCAGACCTGGCATTGGGCGTAGGTGTCACGATAATGGCCTGCGCGCAGGTAATCTATCGAGAAGTCGATGATTTTCGGCAAATGTGGCAGCCCCATGAACATCAGCAGGTGCAGCGTGGCCGCATGCTCCATAAACCCGGCCAGCACTCCGCCGTGAATGGCCGGCAGGGTCGGATTGCCCAGGGTGTCCCGGCTGGCGGGCAGGCGGAACACCATTTCGTCGCCCAGGCGCAGGCACTCGATACCGATCAGCTTGGCGTAGGGAATCAGGCTGATCAGCCCGTCATAGTCATTGCGCTGGTGGGCATCCTGCACCCAGTGCTTGAGGTCCAGCGTGCTCATAGCTCAGCCCCCTGGAGAGCCGGCACGGACGCCTTGACCTTGCCCATCCGCATAAAGGCCCCCACCACATGGGCGATGGGCTGCTCGGGGTCGTCCTGGTAGGCGAAGCCCCGGGTGAAAATGATGTTCGGCGTAACCCGGTAGCACTCGGCAAAGCCGTAGACATCCTTGTGCGGCTCGGCCGGGTGCATATGATCGATGCGCAAATCCAGAGTCGGACAGAGCTCGAACTCGGGCAGCACGCAAAGGGTGGAGATGCCGCAGGTGGTGTCCAGCAGGGTGCTCAGGGCGCCCCCATGAATCACCCCGGTCTCCGGGTTGCCGATGATCAGCGGGCTATAGGGTAGGCGCAGCGTCAGGCCACGGCTGTCGACGGCATGCACCTCCATCGCCAGAACCTGGCAATGACGCAGCACCGAGAGAAAGCGCGCGGCGCGCTCGAACAGGGAATTTTCGCTCATAAAGGGGGACCCGGCGAAGCTGTAAAAGGCCCGCATCATACTCTTTGGCTATTAGCCAGACATGGCTCGCCGCTTCTTCAATGAACTTTGCCGACCACCCAGGCTCGAAAAGCTTGCCGTGCATATTTCCACAGGAGCATCACTCATGCAGAAAAGTCTCGTTTACACCCTGATATTGGCCGCCACCCTGGGGCTCGCCGCCTGCGACAAGGCTTCCGAGAACAAGGCCGAAGATGCCCGGGAATCTGCCCAGGATGCCCAGGAATCGATGAACGACGCGGTGAACGAAAGCAACCAAGCCGCCCAGGAAAGCGCCGAGGCCGCCCGCGAGCGCGCCAAAGAGAACCTCGAAGAAGCGCCTGCAGCACCGGCCACACCGCCTGCCAGCAACCCCTAGCCCAGCCGTTTGTGACGCGCGAGTCCGCCTTTCGGCGCAAATGCCGTCTCGAGTCGAACGAAAAGGCCCGCATTTTTGCGGGCCTTTTTTGTTTGCCATGCCTGATCGCGCCGTGCGCGCGCCCCTCAGGCTAGCGCGGGCGTCAGCATCAATAGCAGGCTGCAAAGCAGGCCGATCGTCCACACCAGGCTGCGTTGCCAGCCCAGGTCGGCCCAATAACAGCACAGGTACAGGACCCGGGCGATGACGAAGGTCACCGCCAGCCCATCCACCAGCACCCCGTGGGTCTGGGTCACATGGGCCATCAGCACGCCGACGGCGAACAACGGAAAGGCCTCGAAACTGTTCAGGTGCGCCGCCAGGGCCCGGGCACCGAAGCCCGTAAGACGGGCCTGCTGGGTTCTCGGAAGATGGTTGTCGTAGCGCCCACCCTCCTCTTTCATAGCCTTCGCCACCGGAGCCTTGGCCAGAAAGATCAGCAATGCACTGATAAACACACACCAAAACGGCAGACTCATGGGACTTGCTCCTTGGACGGCGCAGCCGCCGGGGTTTGGGTGTAGACCATCACTTCCAGGACATCGGAATGGAACTCCCGACGATACAGCACCAGCACCACCCCCGTGGTGACCAGCGCGAAGAACCAGGGATTGACGAACCAGGCCAGGGTTGCCATGCCGAAATAATAGGCGCGCAGGCCGAAGTTGAACTGGTTCGCCGCCATCGAAATGACCCGCGCCGCCCGCGCGGTGAAGGCGCGGCGCTCCTGCTCGGTGACATGCTGTTCGCTGCCCACCGGGGCCGACCCTACCAGTACCGCGGCGAAGTTGTACTGGCGCATGCACCAGCTGAAGGTGAAGAAGGCGTAGACGAAGACCATCGCCAGGGCCAGCAGTTTGATCTCCGACAACCCGCGGCTGACCGGCTGCACCAGGGGAATGTCGGCCAGCAGCGACACCGCCCGATCCGAGGCACCGAGTACGGTGAGGATACCGGCCAGGATGATCAGGGTGCTGGAGGCGAAGAAGGAGGCATTGCGTTCGAGGTTGCCGACCACATTGGCATCGGCGATGCGGTTCTCGCGCAACAGCATGCGGCGCATCCAGTCCTCGCGGTACAGGTGCAATACACTGGCCAGGCAGGGGGTGGTGCGGCCCTTCCAGGTGGCATAGCGGCTATAACCCACCCAACAGATGACAAACCAGAGTACCGCCAGCAGATTCGACAGATAGGGCTCGATAAGGGACATGCTTACTCCTTGAAGTCGTCGATTATAGCCAGCGCCGGCTTCCTGCCGCGCAGTAAAAAGCCGCCCACCGGCGGCCTTTCACCAAGGCAAGCCACTGCCGGGCTTCAGGCCAGTTGCGGACTCGGCTTGCCCCGTACCCGGTCGAGCAGCGCGGCGCACACCAGCACCAGCAGCACCTGAACCAGCCAGCCGAGGCTCTGCCCGGCCAGGGGTAAGCGCGCGAAGACGGCCGGAACCAGCGCCTCGAAGCCAGCGGCCGCCAGGGCATCGGCCAGGCCGAAGACCAGGACCACCAGCATCACCGGCACAAACACCCGCCGCGGCGCCAGCCACAGGCGCTCCAGCAGGCTCAGCCCCACCAGCACTATGGCCAGGGGGTAGAGGCCCACCAGCACCGGAACCGAGACGCGAATCAGCTGATCCAGCCCCTGGTTGGACACCACCAGGCTGAACAGGCCGAAAGCGATCACCACGCTGCGGTAGGACACCGGCAGCAGGCCACTGAAGAATTCGCCGCAGGCGGTCAACAGGCCGACGGCCGTGGTCAGGCACGCCAGGGTGATCACCACCGCCAGCAGCAGGCCGCCAGCCGCGCCGAAGGTGTGGCTCACGTAAGTGGTGAGGATCTGCACGCCATTGAGCGCCTCACCGGCAATCCCGTGGCTGGTGGCCCCCAGGTAGAACAACGCCAGGTAGACCAGCGACAGGCCGGCGGCGGCGATCAAGGCGGCAATCACCGAATAGCGGGTCACCAGGCCGGGGACCGTCACGCCACGGTCGCGAATGGCCGTGGCGATGACGATGCCGAACACCAAGGCGCCCAGGGCGTCCATGGTCAGGTAACCCTGCAGAAAGCCCTGGGCGAAGGGCGCGGCCTGGTAGCTGCCGACGCTCTGGCCGATGGTTCCGGCCGGCACTATCAGCGCCGCGCCGCCCAAGACCAGCAGCGCCACCAGCAGCACCGGGGTGATGAACTTGCCGATGGTGTCGATCAAGCGCCCGGGCTTCAGGGCGAGAAAGATCACCAGGGCGAAATACAGCAGGCTGTAGATCAGCAGCGGCGTGCCCGTGCCACCCGTGAAAGGCGCGATGCCCATCTCGAAGGACACTGTGGCCGTACGCGGCGTTGCGAAAAGCGGGCCGACCGCCAGGTACACCGCCACCGCGAAGAGGCTGCCCGCGGTCTTGCCCAGCGGCGCGGTGAGACGACCCATGCCACCTCCCACCCGGGCCAACGCCACTATGGTCAGGAGCGGCAGGCCGACGCCCGTCACCAGGAAGCCCAGGGCCGCCATCCAGACCTGCTCGCCGGCGGCCATCCCGGCGCTCGGCGGGAAGATGATATTGCCCGCGCCGAGAAACAGGGCGAAGGTCATAAAGCCGAGGGCGAACAGGTCCGAAACGT
>DATDTH010000760.1:0-2508 GCA_035290985.1 Pseudomonas sp.
GCGCATCGCTGGCCTGAACCGCGGCGGCGACCTCGACCGCCAACGCGCCGTCGAACATCATGCGCGGCTCGAGAACCTGGATCAGCGGGGAGCGAAGGGACAACCGGGCCTTGTCGGTCGAATTGAGGGACGGGTTAGTGCGCTTGCTCCACCACATGATAGTTGCCTCACTGCGTGCGCCCGAGGCGCAAAAACGGTTGTTCTTGGGTTGTTTCAGCGCAGCGCGCTGACAGGCTCATTACTACTGGCCCGGATCACATGGGCCGCGCTGCCGGCGCCATCGTTCCAGAACGACAAGTCGTTGTACTGCGCAAACAGGTCCGGCGGTAAAATGGTTTGTCGCGACTCTGCACCGACCTTGGGCCGTACGCGGTGCAAGCCGGACAATCCCAGGGCCTGGTCGAACGCGGGGGCGTCGTAGCTCAGGCTATTGAAATCGTGGGGATACCAGGGTTCGCCGATAAACTCGTAGACCAGGCGCAGCACCTTCTCCGGCGCCTGGGCCAGCAAGTCGTAGTCCACCAATAACAGGGAACCGGCGTGTTCGCCGTAATAGGCTTCCTTCAGCGCCCCCCAGGCGAACCCCACCAGACGATTACGCTGGGCCAGGGTGTCGACCCGGCTGTAAACGGTGTTGCGCTCGGCATCGTCGTTGAACAGCTTGGTGTTCTCGAAGGGATTGGCCCGATACAGGCGTTCGAGGCTGTCCATCACCCAGGCGACATTGCGCACGCAGGCGATCACCTTGCTGGTCGGAAACAGATCCAGCAGCGCCGGCAGCTTGGCGCTCCACATGCGATTGGTGTCGAAGAGCACCGCGGTGTCGGTCTGATCGGCGTAATAACTGGCGAACAGCCCTTGTAACAACCGCCGCCGTTGAACCTGCTCGATCACCGGACCGAATTCGCTGCCCGCGCTGAACTGAGCCAGCATCGAAGAAAACAAGGCTCCTACCGGACTGGTCATGCCGGCGTGGAAGCGCGGATTCTGTCGCAGCAAAGCCGCCAGCAACGTGGACCCCGAACGCGGCAAGCCAGATATGAAATGGACGGTCGGTGAAAGGTTCAATCAAGATCTCCAGAAACTGCTGTCATAACGCCTGATGGCCAGATAAGCACCATCAGGCGGCACCTCGACTATCAGTTGCGCGACGGGAAGATCCCCTGCAGGGCGATCACGAAGTTGATCCCCAGGTAAGGGTTGCGTATCGCGAAGGGTTGATTGCCGCCGGCCATGCCGGAAACCACGCCAGCTATGGGCACCGGGGTGGTCAGCGTGGTCGACCAGATGCTCGCCTGACCCTGACCACCGCCAGAAGCCCCCAGGACATTGTTGGTCGCACTGGGAACCGTGGACGGCGTGGCAGCGACCCCGGCCACTTCAACGCTGGTCGCATGGTTGTGCGAGGGCATGTTCGTGGCCAACAGGGTGGTATTTTCGATACCCGCCCGTTCCCCCTGGACGATATCGCTCAACCCCGGACCTTGTCCCATCCCCACCGGGCTGCGGCCGCGCAAATCGGGCAGGGCAAAGGTGTTCTGGCCATCGCCACCGTAGGTGGTGCCGAGCAGGGAAAACAGGGCGGTGTTCTGTGCAATCGGCATGATCTGGCCCCGACAGAAGGCCCAACCGCGCGGAGCGAAGTTGAAACCAACCATACGAATTTCACCGATAAAAGGCTCGCTCATCATCTATCTCCCAATCGTTCTTATTAGCGGGCATCCACCTGCCGCCCGCACTGCTTTGCCTGCACGGCAAATCTGGTTCGGCCTAGGCCTGAGCTTTTTCCCGATGGAACACGGCCTCCAGGCAGGCGCGACCCTCGCCATCGGCACGCACCGGCGTGAGCAATAATTCCCAGGTATCCCCCTCCGGTCCGCTCAGAGGATAGAGCGCCTGTGGTAGGGCCTGCCCCGCCGGCAATAGGAACAGCAGGGCAAAACATTCAAAACGCGCACTCATCGGCACACGCGACTCGACTTGCTGCAACTCGATTTCCAGAGCCTGCCCGGGCTCCACTTGCAAAAGAAAGGAGCGCCCCAGGGTCTGGGTAAAGTATTGGTAACTGGGCATAAGCGGCATGGCTGTTCTCCCCTTAAAGGGCCGTCTGTCTGCATTCGGTGTGTTTGGTCAGCGCGTGATGGCCAGCGAGCTTGCGCATTTCCAGGTAAACCCCGCTGTCGCCGACCCCCTCGAAACCCAGCCGCTGGTACAGGCGCAGGGCCGGGTTATGCCCTTCCACATGCAGGCCTACGGCAAGCCCGCGGGCATCGGCCCGGACCAGCAGTTCGCCGAGCAGCGCGCTGCCCAACCCAGCTCCGCGGTATTCGGGCAAGAGGGTGATGTCGATTATTTGCAGGACGGTTTCGCCCCAGAAGAGATAAAGCCGACCAATGGCCTGAGCATCCCGTTCGACCAACCAGAACTCCCCGTCGGGAAAGTGCTCCTGGTAGTAGCGGTGCTGAAGGCTGAACTGTTGCTGAAGAAAGTCGGCGATGAGAGTGGCGG
>DATDTH010000761.1:0-2761 GCA_035290985.1 Pseudomonas sp.
CCAGGCCTTCGCCGCGAGCCTGTGTAAGGCCGGCGGCTGGCTGATCGACCGCGACCTGGACAGAGCCCGGGTGCATTACCGCCGTTACAACGCCGAGGGCGCCTACCTGCCCTGGATGGCCAACTTCGGTCGCAATTGCCAGGAGCCCGATTTCGACCTGGCCCGCGAACGCCTGTGGCAGTATCGCGAAACCGACCTGCGCCAGGCCCTGGCACCCCATAGCCGCGAACTGGCGCTGGGGTTGGCACTGGCACTGGCCGGCGGACTCTACTGGCGACGCCGGCGAGCCGCTTTAGCTATAGTGATCAAAACCCCAGAGGACTCACAGCATGAGTGATACAGCCAACGAGCGTCGACGCTTTCAGCGCATCGCCTTCGACGCCGCCACCGGGATCACCCAGGGCGGGCGGCAGTGGGCCGTCGAACTGCACGACCTGTCACTCAAGGGCCTGCTGGTCAAACGCCCCGCAGACTGGAACGGCGATCCCGACCAGCCGTTCCAGGCCCGTATCGAACTCGGCCAGGATGTCCAGGTGCAGATGGAAGTGGTGCTGACCCGAATCAAGGACGACCTGCTCGGTTTCGTCTGCCGGCATATCGACATTGAATCCATCAGCCACCTGCGCCGCCTGGTCGAACTCAACCTCGGCGACGAAACCCTGCTGGAACGCGAGCTGGCGGCGCTGGGGGAGGAATAGACAGGAACACACCAAGAGCAGCGTGCCGCTGTAGAAAAAACGATTTCAAAATCGTCGCGACGGCCGGCTGCCGAAGGAATTCGGTCCTACAGCCAGCGAATCGCCAGCAAGCTGGCTCCTACGCACAGCCCGGCCCCTAGTCGAACAAGGCATCCAGCGCCTGCTCCAGGCGGGTGACGGCGATCACCTGCAGCCCCGGCGGGGCTTCCTTCGGGGCATTGCCCTTGGGCACTATGGCGCGTTTGAAGCCGTGCTTGGCCGCCTCCTTCAGCCGCTCCTGACCGCTCGGCACCGGGCGTACCTCGCCGGACAGGCCGACCTCGCCGAACACCAGCAGGTCATGGGGCAAGGGCCGGTTGCGCAGGCTGGAGATCACCGCCGCCATCAGCGCCAGGTCCGAAGCGGTCTCCAGCACCTTGACCCCGCCCACCACATTGAGGAACACGTCCTGGTCGTGGGTGGGAATGCCGCCATGGCGGTGCAGCACCGCCAGCAGCATGGCCAGGCGGTTCGGGTCCAGGCCCAGGGTCACCCGTCGCGGATTGGCCATATGGCTGGTGTCCACCAGCGCCTGCACTTCCACCAGCATCGGCCGCGTGCCTTCCCAGGTTGCCATCACCACGCTGCCCGGCACCTCTTCCTGGGCGCGGGTGAGGAAGATCGCCGAGGGGTTGGTGACTTCCTTGAGGCCCTTGTCGGTCATGCCGAACACCCCCAGCTCGTTGATCGCGCCGAAGCGGTTCTTCACCGCCCGCAGCAGGCGCAGGCGGCCGTCGGATTCGCCCTCGAAATACAGCACAGTGTCGACCATATGCTCGAGCACGCGGGGCCCGGCCAGGGCGCCATCCTTGGTCACATGGCCGACCAGGAAGATCGCCGTGCCGCTCTGCTTGGCATAGCGCACCAGCAGCGCCGCGCTCTCGCGCACCTGGGACACGCCGCCGGGGGCGGACTGCAACTGTTCGGTGAAGATGGTCTGGATCGAGTCGATCACCATTACCTTGGGCCGCTCGATGCGGGCGGTGGCGATGATGGTCTCGATGCAGGTCTCGGTCATGACCTTGAGCTTGTCTTCCGGCAGGCCCAGGCGCCGGGCGCGCATGGCCACCTGCTGCTGGGATTCCTCACCCGTGACATAGAGCGCCGGAAAGCGCATGGCGATATTGCACAGCGTCTGCAGCAGGATGGTCGACTTGCCGATGCCCGGATCGCCGCCGATCAGCACCACCGAGCCGTCGACCAGGCCACCGCCGAGCACCCGATCCAGTTCGCCGGATGCGGTGGAAAAGCGTGGCATCTCCTCGACGCTGACCTCGGCCAGGGTCTTGAGCTGCGCCGGCTGGCCGGTCCAACCCGCACGCCCGCTGGGCGCCACGGCATGGGCCTCGATCAGGGTCTCGGTCAGGCTGTTCCAGGCACCGCATTCACCGCACTGCCCGGCCCATTTGGGAAAGGTGGCGCCGCACTCGGTGCAGCCGTACATGCGCTTGGCCTTGGCCATGGGGCGGACTCCCTCGATCGAAAGCGCCCATCATAGCCGTTCCAGCCGGCCCGCCGGGAGCGGGATCAGCCCTGGCAACCGCCACAGCAGGAACCCGACGCATGCTTGAGCTGGCGCCCCAGGTCGTCCTTCAGGGCCACACGTTGCTGCTTGAGCGTCGACAGGGCCTCATCGCCCAGCAGCTCGACGCCGTCCTCGACCCGGCAGATCTGCTTGTCCAGGGCCTCGTATTCCGTGGCCAGGCGGGCGAAATGGCTGTCGTCCTGGCGCAGGCGCTGCAGGGTCTCGTGCTGTTCGGGGAAATCCTTGGCCAAGGGGTGGTGTTCAACGTGCATGAGGGCGTGCTCCTGTGGATTGACTGCCTGCAGCTTAAGCGCCGTCACCTCCCCGGGCTTTGATCCGGATCAAGCGATACGCGCTCGCTCCATTTTGCCTCCAAGCGCTTGTCAGCCGACGCGGCAGCAGGAAAGGCGGGACAGGCGCGTGGTTTTTTGCTTAGCTGAGCATCAGGTCCACAGAGAGCCCCCCATGAATACATCCACCGGTTGTTCCGCCTGTCGTG
>DATDTH010000762.1:0-3462 GCA_035290985.1 Pseudomonas sp.
CACACCAACAGCCTGGGCCCTCGCCCGCAGCAGCCGAGCGATGTTGCCCAGGTCGGCGACCTGATCCGCCTACAACGCCAGGACGACGGCAGCCTGCATTTTGCCCAACTGCCATCCGCCCAGAGCGCGCTGGTGTCGCTGGACCCGCGCAACGGCGCGATCCGTGCCCTGGTGGGCGGCTTCTCCTTCGAACAAAGCAACTACAACCGCGCCCTTCAGGCCAAACGCCAGCCGGGCTCCAGCTTCAAGCCTTTTGTTTACAGCGCCGCCCTGGACAAGGGCTACACCGCCGCCACCCTGGTCAACGATGCGCCCATCGTGTTCGTCGACGAATACCTGGACAAGGTCTGGCGTCCGAAGAACGACAACAACACCTTTCTCGGCCCCATCCGCCTGCGCGAGGCCCTGTACAAGTCCCGCAACCTGGTCTCGATTCGCCTGCTGCAGGCGATCGGCATCGACTACACCCTGGACTATGTCAGTCGCTTCGGTTTCGACAAGCAGGACCTGCCGCGCAACCTGTCCCTGGCCCTGGGCACCGCCAACCTGACCCCCCTGGAAATCGCCAGCGGCTGGGTGGCCTTCGCCAATGGCGGCTACAAGATCCAGCCCTACCTGATCGAGCGCATCGACAGCCGAGAAGGCAAACCGCTGTTTATCGCCAACCCGCCCAGGGTGCCCGACAGCGAGTCCACCGACGAAGCCGAGCCAGACACTCTGACGGCCGCCGTCGAGCCAGCAGCGCTCGACACCGACAGCAACATCCAGCCCCCCCTACAGGAGCCCGCACAGGCCGAGCGCATCATCGACGCGCGCACCGCCTACATCATGACCAGCATGCTGCAGGACGTGATCAAGCGCGGCACCGGCCACCGCGCCATGGCCATGGGCCGCACCGACCTGGCCGGCAAGACCGGAACCACCAACGAATCCAAGGACAGCTGGTTTTCCGGCTACAACGCCGATTACGTCACCACGGTCTGGGCCGGCTTCGATCAACCGGAGAGCCTCGGCCGCAATGAGTATGGCGGCACCGTGGCCCTGCCGATCTGGATGAGCTATATGAGCGCAGCCCTCAAGGACAAGCCGGCGCATCCACCCGCGGAGCCCGCCGGCCTGCTGACCCTGCGCATCGACCCCCTTAGCGGCCGCGCGGCGTCACCCGGCACGCCCGATGCCTACTTCGAGCTGTTCAAGAGCGAAGACACACCACCCCCCATGAGCGAACTGGAACCCGGCCTCGGCATTCCCGGTAGCCCACTGCCGGCCGACGACGCGGCCCCCATCGACCTGTTCTGACAGCTCCGCCCAGCCGATGAACACCCAATAAAAAACCCGCCGAAGCGGGTCTTTTTATTGCAGCGCAGATGCTTAGCAGGCCGTTGAAAAACGTAGGCGAGGCAGCCGAGACAAGGCAAAAACAGGCGAGGAAGCGGAGTTTACGAATTGTAAATGAGCATTCCGAGCCTGTTTTTAACGCCCCCTTCTTTTCATCAAGAGGGGCAACGCAGGTAGTTTTTTAGCCCTTGAACACGTCATCCACCGACTGCAGCGGATAATGCTTCGGATAGGGCAGGGTCGCCACACCGCTTTCCAGGGCGGCCTTGGCCACCGCATCGGAAATCAGGGTAATCAGACGCGGATCCATCGGCTTGGGAATGATGTACTCACGACCGAAGGCCAACGGGATACCACCGTAGGCATCGCAGACTTCCTGGGGCACTGGCAGCTTGGCCAGGTCGCGCAGGGCCAACGCGGCGGCGATCTTCATTTCCTCATTGATCCGGGTCGCCCGCACATCCAGCGCGCCACGGAAAATGAAGGGGAAGCCCAGTACATTGTTCACCTGGTTCGGGTAGTCGGAACGACCGGTGGCCATGATCACGTCATCACGCGTGGCATGAGCCAGTTCCGGGGCAATTTCCGGGTCCGGGTTGGAGCAGGCGAACACGATCGGATTCGCCGCCATGCGCTTGAGGTTCTCGGCGCTGAGCAGGTTGGCACCGGACAAGCCGACGAACACATCGGCGCCATCCAGGGCATCGGCCAAGCTGCGCTTCTCGGTCTCGTGAGCGAAGACCGCCTTGTACTGATTCAGGTCATCGCGACCGGCGTGGATCACGCCCTTGCGATCGACCATGAAGATATTGCCGATGGTCGCGCCCATGCTAACCAGCAACTTCATGCAGGAAATCGCCGCGGCGCCGGCGCCGAGGCAGACGATCTTGGCCTGGGCCAGGTCCTTGCCGACGATTTCCAGGGCATTGAGCATCCCGGCCGCAGTGACGATGGCGGTGCCATGCTGGTCATCGTGGAATACCGGGATGTCGCACTGCTCGATCAGGGCGCGCTCGATTTCGAAGCACTCGGGCGCCTTGATGTCTTCCAGGTTGATGCCGCCGAAAGTAATGGAAATGCGCTTGACCGTATCGATAAAGGCCTGGGGGCTTTCCGAGTCGACTTCGATATCGAACACATCGACCCCTGCAAACCGCTTGAATAGCACACCCTTGCCTTCCATTACCGGCTTGGAAGCCAGCGGGCCGAGGTTGCCCAGGCCGAGAATCGCTGTGCCATCGGTAATCACCGCCACCAGGTTGCCCTTGCCGGTGTACTTGTAGGCCAGCTCGGGATCCCGTGCGATTTCACGCACCGGCTCCGCGACACCCGGACTATAAGCCAGCGCCAGATCGCGCGCAGTCGCAGTGGGCTTGGTGAGCTCGACGCTGAGCTTGCCCGGACGGGGCAGAGCGTGATAGTCGAGAGCGGCGGTTTTCAGATCAGACATGGTGGCATTTCCGCTTTGGGGGCTGTTAAACAGACTGGCGGCCGAGGATACGCAAGATGCCGAACGCTCACAAGACCGAGCGGTCAGCACTGTCAAGGCGACTCGCCTAAGACTTTAAGCCAAACAGAGGGCCGGGCGCGCAGCCAGAACAGGCTGGATTACGGCAACGGCTCGAGCATGACCCCATGGCTCACCGGCAACAGCCAGCGGGCCTGCCCGGGCCTGGCGACCTCCCGACGGGCACGGTCGACGACCCAGCCGCGCACCTCGACACGCCGCCCGGGCAGGGCCTGCAGCGCCCGCAAATCGAAGCGAACCAATGACTCGGGAGCGACCCGCACCACCAGATTACCCTCCAGCTCGATCCAGAGCCCGCCCCCATTGCGCTCGACCCGTTCGACCCGCCCCCGGAGCAGGGCAAAGCCTCCCCGCCTGAGCGCACCGACCTCTTGCACGGGCGACTTGCGCCACAGCCCCAACCGCGCCGCGCGAGCTTGGCGCTCGGCCGCCCGCTGGCAATCGACCAAGTCCAGATTCGGCGCCACCGCCACCTGATAGCCGAACCCCTCGGCCAACAGCTGCGCCTCGAGATTGCGCCCCCGCGGGTCATAGACATGGGCCAGGGTGCGTCCATAGTGGTCACGGGCCTCGGTCCCGAGCCGCAGGCCAACCCG
>DATDTH010000763.1:0-2391 GCA_035290985.1 Pseudomonas sp.
GCGCTGTGCGCACCGGGAGGTTGGTAGACAAGGGGGCGGTTTCAAATACTCTGACCCCTTGACCCGGACCCCTTGACCCGACCCCTTGACCGCTTGACCGACCCCTTGACCACTCCGTAGGAGCGGTCCATGACCGCGAAATTAGCTCTGCAATAGCATCGCGGGCAGGGCCCGCTCCTACAAAGGCATCCAGAGCGCCGCAACACTTAACTAGTACAGAGCCAATTCATTCGCCTACGGCCCGCCTGGCCAATGAATTCGCCCCTAGGCCGGGACGGCTCCTTGTAGGACAGGGGCTTATTCGCTCATCCGCGCATCGGCATTCCAGTCGCTGATCACCAGGCGCAGGTGGCCGGCGACCCCGGGGGTGCTGGCGCTGTCGAAGGCGATCCGCACTTCCAGTCGGCCGTCGGCCAGGGTCGTGGCGTTCGCCGCCTGGGTGCTCAGGCTGACCCCCTGGTTCTGCCAGGCATAACTGACCTGCCAGGCCTGCGCGGCACCTGCGGGCGCGGGTGTGAGCTTGAGGACGAGGGCGTTGCGAAACAGGTGGCTGCCCTCGAAGTGCTGGTCGACCCAGAGCTTGCGTTCGATCTCGTAGTCCGGCACCCGCACATTCAGGGTCAGGGTGCAGGCCAGGGCGTCGTCGGCCTGACTGACCTTGGCCCGCCGGGCGAGGAAGAGCGAGGACAAGTACAGCTTGCCGTTTTTTTGTGGGTCGTTTTTCCAGGCCTGGTGGGTGAGGCAGGCCACCGAGTCTTCCTCGGCGGTGCGCCGGGTCAGGTACCAGAGTTTGCCGCGGGGCGCGGCGAGGATCTCGACCTGGTACAGCGCATTGACCTGTTCGCCGGCCTGTTCCGCGGCCGCGACCGGGTCCGGCAGGCGGATCGCGTCGATATCCAGCCACAGGTCGAGGCGCACATCGGCAAACAGGAAGCGCACCAGGTTCTGGTAGGCCTCCTCGCTGTTGACGATGCCGAAGAAGCCGGAGTGGGCGCGGTAGGCGAAGGCCTTGGCGCAGGGTTCGCTGATGGCGCCCTGGCTGTCCAGGCCGAGCAGGGTGGCATTGGCGATGCGCACCAGGCCATCGCTGCCATGACCGACGAACGAGCGGGAAAGCCCCAGGGCGGCCTCGTAGTCCAGGCGGTTGGTACCGACCATGCAGAACACCTTGGCACTGGGGAAATGCTGCTCGGGCAGCAGGTCGATCCGTTCGTGTCGCTGGTAGGCCGGCTTCAGGTCAAAAAAACCGGCTAGCTTGCTCCGGCTGAAATTGTCGATGGTCTTCAGGGTCAGCCAGCTCGGCGGGTTCAGGCCGAGTACTTCGATGCCATTGTGCGGCGTGGCGTAGGTGAAGAATTTCTCAACGTATTGCGCCGCGCCGCGCCTGTCGTGACGAGGGTTCTGCAGCAGGCCGCGGCAGACCAGGCCGCCCATGGAATGGGCCACCAGGTAGCAGCGGAAATCGGCCGGCGCTATGGCGTTGGCCGGGTTGCCGCACACCAGTTCCCGAACCTTGAGAATCAGGTCGCCGAGGGTACTCGCGAATTCGGCAAGGGTCGGGACCCGGCCGCTGCCGAGCAGGCTGGAGGCTTCGTCGTAAAGTCGATGGATGATGATCGAACGGCTGCCCAGGCGGTTGTCGGGGTTGGCTTGCCACTCCTTGTCCAGGATGTCGTAGCCGCCCTCATAGACGTCCTGGTAATGGAACTCCGACGCCAGGCGTACCAGGGGCGATTCGAACACGAACTTGCGCGGTGGGCGGTTGCGGTCGGTCACGGCGCGGTAGGTGGTGGAGCCCAGGTTGAAGCCGCAAAAGGGGTCGGCCGTGGTCTGGTCGACGTCCGCTTGGGTCATGGCGTGGCCACGGACATAGATGATCGGGTGAAAGGGGCTATGGGGACTGCTCATGGCTGCTCCAGGGTCGCTCTCCATATGCGCCACGGGAGGGCATCACGACCCGATTTCGATACGCGGGTTGGCGCAGGCGAAAGGGGAACGATCGGGCTCTGCGCTGCGGGGCACAGCTCGTCTGAGCAAGGCTAGTCGGTTTGACCGGGGTGTCGCGCTTCGGGTCCGGGCAGCCGCCGAGCGGTGGCCCCTATGTCTGTGCGCGTCACGGCGGGGTAACGCGGATCGTGCTCAGCCCCGTAGGGTGCGCTGCGCGCACCGGGAGGTCGGTAGGCGTCAAGGGGGCGGTTTCAAATACTCTGACCCCTTGGAGCTAGTCGATCAGCACCTGCGGCTCATCGCCCAGGCAAATGCTCAACTGCTGGCCGCTGTGCGCATCGAAGGCGCAGTTGGGCAGGCTGCTCTGGCGCAACGTGGCGAACGCCAGCAGCAGGCCGGCGAGGCAGGTCAGTGCCAGCGATCCGGCCAGTAGCCAGCGCAGGA
>DATDTH010000764.1:0-9627 GCA_035290985.1 Pseudomonas sp.
GTTGAGCCGGGAGGCATCGTACAGCTCGAGCAGCGACAACTCGGCCTCGCTGGCCCAGAGCGGGCACGCCCAGAGCAGGGGCAATAGCAACTTGAATCCGCGCACCGTCACTCTTCCTTAAAGGCGCCGATCAACCGCTCGGTGACCGGCCGCATCAGGTAATTCATCAGGGTTCGCTCGCCGGTCTTGATCAGCACTTCGGCCTGCATCCCCGGCTTGATCGCCAGCCCGGACTCGCGCAGCAGGGCAATGGCCTGGGCGTCGACCTGCACCTCGACCGCGAAATAAGGGAGGCGCGAATGCTCGTCGATCAGTTGATCGGCCGAGACCGTGGTCACCTTGCCGGTCATGACCGGGGTATTGACCCGCTGCAAGGAGGCGAACCGGACATCCACCGGCAGCCCGGGCGCGAGCCGATCGGCCACCATGGGCGGAAATTGCGCCTTGATCACCCAGCTCGAACCCTGGGGCACTATGTCCATCAGCCGTTGACCCGCCGGCGCGACACCGCCCACCGTGTGCACGACCAATCCCATCACCTGGCCCGCGGCCGGTGCCAGCACCGAGCCATTGCCCACCTCGAACGCCAGGGCCTTGATCCGGTCGGCCAGGGCCGAGGCCTCCGCGGCGACCTGGGTCAGTTGCGACTCCGCCTCGCTGCGAAAAGCCTGGACCTGCTGCAGCGCCTTCAGCTTGCTTTCATTGATCGCCTGGCGCGTGCGACCGATATCGGAAATCGCCGAGGCCAACTGCGCCCCCAGTTGCGCGGCGTTGCGCTCGCCCTCGAACAGGCGGTTGCGCGGCACGTAGCCTTCCCGGGCCAGCTCGCGCAGGCCCTCGAGTTCCTGCCGTTGGTACTGCAGTTGCGCCTCGTGGTAACGCTTGATGTCCTGGTAACCGGCCTGTTGCTCGACCAGCGCCTCTTCCTCGGACTGCAGGATCCGCAGGCGGCTGGCCAGCTCGTCACGGCGCGTGGCGAACAGATTGCCCTGCAACTCCATGGCCGCCCGCGCCCGCGGGTCGCCGGCCTTGTCCAGCAGCTCGCGCGGCCAGTCGATGGAGGGACGATCCAGGCGCTCGGCGATCAGCCGGGCCTCGACGCTGCGTGCGCTCAGCCATTGACCCAGGGCGACATCGAGCTGGGACTGGGCCTGGATGGTATTGAGCTGCACCACCACCTGGCCCTGGCGCACCTGGTCGCCTTCGCGCACCAGGATGCGCTCGATCACCCCGCCCGAAAGCGATTGCACAATCTTCCGCTCGCCGGAGACTATCACCGTGCCGCTGCCGACAACGCCCTGGTCGAGGGGCGCCAGGCTGGCCCAGAGCAGGAAGCCGCCAAAACCCAGGGCCAATAGCCACAGTCCCAGACGGGCGATACCCGTCGCATCGGTATCGGGGGCACGCGCCTGCGGCTCATTCTGAAAAGAGGTCATGGGCCCTTAGCCTCCCTGGCTGCCGGATTCGGCGGTTTTCGCCACGGCCGCAGTCGGCGGCGGCAAGAGGGCCTTGAGCACCTGGTCGCGGGGGCCGAACAATTGCTGCACCCCCTCCTTGAGGAACAGCAGCTTGTCGACCACCCCGAGAATGCTCGGCCTATGGGTCACCAGCACCACGGTGGAGCCGGCCGCCTTCAAGGCGCCGACGGCCCGCACCAGGGCCGCCTCACCGGCATCGTCCAGGTTGGAATTGGGTTCGTCCAAGACCACCAGGGTCGGGCGCCCATAGAGCGCGCGGGCCAGGCCGATGCGCTGCTTCTGCCCACCGGACAGCCCCAATCCACCGACCCCCAGCGGCGTGTCGTAACCCCTGGGAAAATTCAGCACCATCTCGTGAATACCGGCCAGCCGCGCCGCTTCGATCACCTGCTCGGAATCCACCGCGCCGAAGCGCGCGATGTTTTCGGCGATGCTGCCATCGAAGAGCTCAATGTCCTGGGGCAGATAGCCCAGGTGGGGCCCCAGGGCCTCCCGCGACCATTGACCGACCTCGGCGCCGTCCAGGCGTACCGAACCCCGGCTCGCCGGCCAGATGCCGACCATGGCCCGGGCCAGCGACGACTTGCCGGAGGCGCTAGCACCTATCACCGCCAGCACCTCGCCCTTGGCCAAGGCAAGGGTCACGCCGTTCACCGCTGGCTGTTGCGCACCGGGCGGGATGACCACCAACTGCTCGATCCGCACCACCCCGGTGGGGGCCGGCAAGGCCATCCGCACCAGGGGCTTGGGGAAGTCTTCGAGCAGGCGGTTCAGCCGTTGGTAGCTGCTCTTGGCGCTGCCCAGCTGTTTCCACGAACCGATCAGCAGCTCCACCGGCGCCATGGCCCGTCCCAGCAACACCGAAACGGCGATCATCACCCCGGCGGAGATCTGGTTCTCCAGCACCAGCACAGCGCCCAGCCCCAGGGACAGGGACTGCCAGGTCATCCGCACGAAGCGCGTCAGCGAGGAAATCCGTGCGCTGCGGTCGCTGGCCTCGGCCTGGGCGGCGATGATCCGCTGCTGCACGCTGAACCAGCGCTGGCGCAGGACATTCAGCATGCCCATCGCCTGGATGACTTCGGCGTTCTGCAAGGTGCTGTTGACGTAGATGGCGGAGGTGACGGCCAGCTGGTTGGCTTCGGCCAGGCCCTTGCGCGTGGCCAGCTCGTTCCAGACCGCCAGCACCACTAGAATCACGGCGCCCAGCACGGTGAACAGCCCCAGCCAGGGGTGGAAGAGGAAGGCGGCAATCAGGTAGATCGGCAACCAGGGCGCATCGAACAGGGCGATCAGGCCCTGGCCGGTGACGAACTGGCGGATGCTGTTCAGGTCGCTCAACACCTGGGCCGGGTTGGCGCTGTGTTCCTTCAGGCTGCGTTCGAACGCCGCGCCGAACACCCGCTCTCCAAGCTGGGCGTCGATGCCGGCACTCATCTTGATCATGACCTGGCCGCGCACCCATTCCAGCGCGCTGCTCAACAGGTAGAGCCCGAGCAGGATCAGGGTCAGCATCAGCAATGTGGTTTCGTTGCGGCTGGTCAGCACGCGGTCGAAGACCTGCATCATGTAGATCGAGGGCACCAGCATCAGCAGGTTGATCACCCCGCTGAACAACGCCAGTACCCCGAACAGGCGACGATAGCGCAGCAGCGCCGCATCGATATCCCGCTTGGGATCAAGAGTGAGTCGCATAGGATCCAATACTAAAAAACGAACCGAAAGGGCGCGGAAGCGAAGGTTAACACGCCCCTATCCGGGGGTGCTCAACGCCGATGGCGCGGCGCTACTCAATCGACGATAAAGAGTGTGGCGCCCAGCTCAGTGTAGGAGCGATGGGGCTCCGCGCCATCCGCGACCTGGTAACTCATGCCGGCTTTTAGCGTGAAGGTCCGCCCGTCCTCCAGTTCGGTCTGCAGCTCGCCCGCGATACAGAGCAGGATATGCCCTTTGCTGCACCAGTGATCGGCGCGATAGCCGGCGCTGTACTCCACCATGCGCACGCGCAGGGTGCCGAACTGCTGGGTGCGCCACCAGGCCTGGCCGGTTTCGCCGGGATGCAGGATAGGTTCGATTTGCGCCCAGTCGGTGGTGCCAAAGGGGATGTCGGTCAGTTGCATGGCGGGTCCTGCGAGGTTGGAGTACGGGGCCCCATGGTAGACCCCAGGATTTTCGCCGTATCGCTACAGATCCCTCTATTACCCCGCATACAGGCGCCTCAGTCCCCGGCGCCCAGCAGGGTCCGCTGCCGCCGCACAGGCGCGCTGACGGGGAACAGCATACGGGTGGGAATGTAGCGGGCCAGCAGGCAGGCGGCGGCGCGGCGCTGACGCTGGTAGCCGCTGCGCAGCACCTCCAGGCATTGCGCTTCGCAGAAGGGCTGGCCCAAGAGGTAGCCGCTGCCCTTGTTGAAGCCATGCTGATTGGCCTGCCACCAGGTTTCAACCCTGGCGGGATCGGGCCAGGCCAGGTCGCTGTCCGGATCCATCTCCACGTTCGGGTCGTCGGGTTCGTCCGTCGGCCCGGCGTCGTAATCGGGGTAGGTCTTCAGCTCCAGGTCTAGCTCGGCGAGGTCCGCACCACTGATCAGGCTGAAGGCTTCACCGGCAACCCGCGCCAGCGGCAGCTCCTGCATCTGCTGCAGCAACCAGGGCAGCGCCAGCGGGTCACCGAACAGGCCGATGGCCTTGATTGCCACCCGCCGCTGCTCGGGCACCTGAGTCATGCGCCGGATCCAGGCCATGCTGATCTCGCGGTTCTGCCAGGCCAGCACCACCTGCAACGCACGTTCCTGGAAGGGACCCGGCTGCTCGGCGAAGCCTTGCAGCAGGGGCAAGGCATCCTCGTCGCCCATCTGTGCGCTGGCCCAGTTGGCCCAGAAACGCAGCGAGTCGTCAGCATGCAACCGCTGCAAGCGTATCGGCTGCAGCAGGTCGCGGCGCCGCAGTTCACCGGCGGTACGCGCGGCCCGGGCAAGCACGCTGGGGTCACGGTGGCCGAGGGCCGAGAGCAAGGCCGGGCCTGGATCATGCCGGTGCATGCCGCAAGCGGCCAGGCCCAGGCGGCGGAACAGCGGCTCGGGGGAAACCAGCAGGCGCTCGATCCAGGGCTGCACCAGCGGCCAGCCCAGCCAGCCGAGGGCGGCGGCGAAATGGCGTTCGCCCTCCGCGTGGCTGTGCAGCGACTCACCGATGGCCGACAGCGCCGGGGTGTTGCTCATCTGGAAAGCCAGCACAGTCGCGGCGAACACCTCGCCGCTGGCGTTGGGATTCAGCTGCTCCAGCAACAGGTTCAGACCCTTGAGCCCGGCAATCTGCAACCCGTCGAGGTGCGCCTCGATACGCTTGTCCAGGGTAGCCAGGTGCTTGAGGTCGTAATGCGGCGCACGCACGGCATAGTCGCGCAGACCGGCAAGGAAGCCGGCTTCTTCGGCGTGCTGGTCGAGCACCATGGAAGTGGTCACGGTTCAAAAACCCTCGGCTGTGAGTGCGCGAAAAGACCTATCAGGTGTTGGCGGGATAGACCACCTGTGACCAGGTGAGACCATCGAAGACAAGAATGTCGTTGGCGCTAATCGACCATAACTTGCTCGATGATGCGGTCAGTCGGGAGTTCGAGCCCGCCACCGCGATTCCGCTGGAGACCGGCTCGGCGACTTCGCCCCTGAGTTTGTACAGTTGCAGATTGGTCGAGAGGTAGACCTCTCCCTGGAACTCGGCGATTCCCCAGAGGGTGTCGCCTATCGCGTTATCCTGGTTGAGCGCTTGCCAGCCATTGCGGTTGCCATGCAGCAGGACACCATTGTTGCCACAGACATAAACGCTGTCTGCGCTCAGGCACAGCACACGTTCGAGATTGCAGTTGGTTGGACTGTCGAGTTTCTCCCAGCGGGTGCCGTCGAAGTGGCAAATCACGCCGCGATCGCCAACGCTATAGATGTCGTTGCTGTCGGTGCCATCCATGTCGTTGAGAGAAACCCCAATTGCCCGGGGGTTCTGGATGAGCAGGTCGCGGTCGATGTGCGGCCAGGAGCCTCCGGCACGTCGATAGACTTGATGAAGATCGCCGCATACGTACAGCTCTCCGGCGATGTTTCTGATGCGTTTGACGTAACCGAACTTGCCGGCACCGGTGCCGGCATCTTCTATGAACTCGAAGGAAATCTGGCTGCTATCGCCGAGAGAAACGACACCGTCCTTGCACAACGCAAAAAAACCGAAGGGGCTGTCGCTGATATCGACGGAACGAATGCTCGAATTGACATCATGATGCCCCCACTTGCCATCTTTCCTGAGCAAGAGCATGCGGCTCTTGCCGGGTGGTGCGTCGGTAAACTCGCAGCCCAGGTAGAGTTCCACGTCACCGCCTTCGAATGCGGCGGCGTCAATAAAAGTCAGCCGCTGCGTTGCCTGTTCGCTCATGTTCTGGACTCCTCGATTCGACGGATTCGGCCTCTACATTGTTCGGACTTGTTCGGGCCGGGGATTGGGGTACGGGTCGTCAGCTGGACCAAAACACCCGGTTGTTGCCCATCTCCTCTCGGACAGGTGGCGTTTGCCTGCCACCGGAGTCCGCTCGCAGCGTGGTTTTGGGGTGAACCCCTTTGGATTTGTAGAACTCTTTCGTTTGCTGTTTCAGGCACTCGGGGTCGCACCCCGTGTGAAAGGAGCAGACGTCGGCGGCCGCTTCGTTGGCCTCGCCAAAATTCCACTGCTTGTTGTTATTGTCGCGGTACCAGTCCTCCTGCCGGTCGAAGTCGTCGTGAATCTTGCCGTGGGTCAGCAGGTTGCCGCTGGCTGGGTCGCGACTGCTTTTGTTGTGTCCGCTGGCACAGATGCACAGGCCTTCGTTGTAACTCATGTCCCTGACACCTTCGTAGTAACCGCCGCTGCCCGGCGACTTGAAACAATGGTCGGGAATGATGTGGTGCTTGGTTTTGCCGTTGCAGCACTTCATGTTTCCAGCGTTGCTGCTCTTCTTGGCAAGCGCACATTTTTTCGCTTCACAGCAGCTTGCGGGACAGTCGCCGAGCGGCGGCGGGCCCGCCTGTTCGAACTGCGCATCAGTGCAGTCAGCGGCAATCTTGCGGCGCTCGTTCGCGCACTTGTCTTTGCCACCATTGGCGCTGATGGACATCTCATCCATGTACATCCAAGGTGCCGTATTGCCAGGGGGGGAGGCATGGTTATGCGTGGTCATGTCCATATGGCGAACCACGTTCTCGCCCTCGAACTTCACATCCATGGACCAGGAGGTGAAGTACACCTTGCCCTTGATTTTGCTGGTGAGCACGCCTTTCTTCGGGGCGCAGCCCGCCTCATCCCCATAGCTCGTCTTGAAGTAGCTCTTGTTCTTGAGCATGGCTTCCTTGCCGGTGATCTTGACGGTGCGGCTGCCATTGGTGGTGTCGCTGGCCATGCCGGTATTGGGGTAGGGAATGGGCACACCGGGGGGAGTGGCAGGTGTCAGAGGGGGGGTGAAACACACGTCGGGGAAGCAGGCGACCGCCTTGCCGTTGGCAGACTTGCAGGAGACTTCCATGTTGTTTGCATACACTTGGTTAGCCATCAGCAGGCTCCGATGTTCTGGTAGCTGAGAAGAACGACAGCCCGCTCGCCTGCGTCGTTACCCAGGTGGCAGAGAATGTTGGGACCCTCTCCATAGCCCTTACGGCTTGCCGCCAATGCCACTGCCAGCAGGGTCGGGCCAATTGACGCGCCACATTCGCCAATGCAGTCCGCGGGGTGCAAAAGATCCAGTTTCTCCTTACGAACCCGCATGGTTCGGCTCAAGGCCAGGGAGGCTTCCTTGAAGTAATACTGCTCACCCGAAAGATCGGTCAGCCGATAGTCCATATGCTCCAGACCGCAGCTGGCTTCACTCAGCGCCGCCCGCAACGCCTGAGTCAGCCCGTCGGCCCGCAGTGGCAGGTCTGCGTTTTCGATCGTGGCCTTTTCCATGCCAAAACCGAGACCGATGCAGCTGAGTTGCGCTTCATTTTTTGGGTTCGACGCTTCCAGGAGCACTACCGCTGCGCCTTCACCGGGAATAAAGCCATTGGAGTTTCGGCTGGTCAGCAACCGGTGCCGATCCTCGAAGGTGCAAAGGGTTGTGGCATTGAGGAAGGAGTCAACGCCTGCAACCAGCACATGACGGTGTTCCCCTTGCTTGAACATTTTGCTGGCGTTGAGCATGCCCACAGCGCCGCTGACGCGACCACGCGCAATTACGCTCGAGCTGCTGTGGAAACGAACACCGAGTTCCGTCTCGATTGCCGGTATCAGGCTGAGATCGAGTCCGGGGAGACGCCCGGGACGCTCGTGTTCGGCCACCCCGAGCAGCAAGGGAATTTGGCCGGGTTCCGCCGCCGGCAGGCTTTGCAGGGCCTCGGCAATGGCGCGCGAAGCCATCTTGATCAGTTTCAGGCGCCCGCTCCATGACTGTTCGAGCCGCACGCTGGCTGCGATTTGCCATTCCCCCCCGCGGTCGAGGAAACGGCTTTCCTGGAAGTTATCGAGGGCACAGCGGATCGCCGCGCAGGTACTCGGGGCATCGAGTCCGACGGCGCTCACCAGGCCTGAGCCAATGATGCACACCCCCGTCATCTGTCGCCCTCCACCTGGCGTTTTTTGTGGCTGAGCGCAGACAGTGAGCTGTAGCTCTTGCCCAGCGCTCTTGCTCGCCACCATGCCCTGGACATCTCGCCCATCAGCACTTGCTCTACTTCGAACATGTTGAGCTTCAAGGCTCGGCTCGCTCGCCAGGTGACTTCCACCTTGCCGGCATCGGTGTCGATCAGCAGCGTGTCGATCACCGCCTGCACCCTTTCATGCTCACCCGTCTTCAGGAAGAAGGTCACGGGCACCTGCAAGCTCGGCACCTTGAAGCCGGCGCGTTCCTGGCGGGTCAGGCACAGCAGCAACACCTCCTCGCCGCCCTTGAGGTGCTCGGTCTGCTGGTCCGCCGGGGCAGCCTGGTAATAGCGGATGTCGAAATCGGCGGGCAAAAACGGAAAACAGTCGGCCAGCCAGGCATCGTCATAGGTGCCGGCGTAGCCAATGCGCGGCGGCCAGCTGCGGCCGATGGGGCCCAGGGCCATGGGGGTGAACTCGCCATGGGGCGAATCGACCGGTTGGCCGAGCATTTCAGTACTGGGCATCGGCATGCCGACTATATCGGCGGTGGCGGTGCCGCGCGGGTACCAGCCACGGCCGCAGGTATTGGCCGGGTAGCCGTCACGCAGTTCTGGATGGTCAGCCACCGGCTGGCTGCCGCCAAAGGCCTGGGCGTAACCTATCGCCTGCTCGACGAAGGGCTGCGGCAGCCCGGCACCGGCGCCGATCAGGCCGGGTTGCCACTGGCGTGGACCGAACACGCTGAAGGCCTTGCTGACCCGACCGACACGGATGCCGGCGGTGAGCTGGGTCACTGGCCGACCTTCGGGCGCATAGGCCTTGCCCATCACCAGTACGTCGCAGAAGGGCTTGAGCGGGGCGAAGTCCATTTCCTGACGGGGCGCGGACAGACCCGGCTCGCCATGGTAGTCGTCGGCCATCAGCAGCGGTCGCTGGACCTGGGCCAGCTTCGCCTCGCTGCCATCCAGCGGTAGGTCGAAGGTCCCTTTGGCGATCACCACCAGGGATTCGCGGCCATCGGGGGCCAGGCCCTGGGTGTAGGCGGCAACCAGACCGGTCGCATTGAGCAGTTCCATGGGGAGGGTTTCTTCAGTTGATCTGCACCGAACCGCCCTTGATGCGGTTGGCGCCGGACGAGCGACTCGACAGGTAGGCGCCACGGATCAGCACCTTGCCCTCGCGGGTCAGGGTGATACTGGCCTTGCCGCAGCGCAGGACAATCTCGCGCTCGGCGCAAAACTCCAGGCGTTCGCCATCCAGGTGCGCCACCGGCTGGACGTTCGGCGTTTGCGGCAGGCGCTGGATGCGGCCGATCACCAGCGGCTGGCTCGGGTCGCCGGCGACGAACATCAGCGCCACCTGGGTGCCGATGTCCTCGCGGCTGAGCTGGGTGGTGCTGGTCGCGGCCATGCCGGTCTCGGATGGGCAGCCGGGAAAGGCCACCACCGGGCTCGCGGCCTGGGGCACGTCGAGGAGAATACCTATGACCACGCCATCGAGGCGGGTGGTGGTGG
>DATDTH010000765.1:0-2669 GCA_035290985.1 Pseudomonas sp.
TCCTGCGCGCCCAGCACCTGAACAAATGGATCGCCTTTCTCGGTTGGGCCCCCCACCCCATGAACACCCGCGTCAAGATGCATTACCTGGCGGGCGGTGACGCGCTCTTCGGCCCCGATTATGGCGGCGCCACCGTCTACACCACGGTGCGCGCGGGCTATGCCCGGGAATGCGGCAATGTCGGCCGCTTCCTCGACAACCTGGTGTTTTCCATCGACATGGAGAACCAGTTGATGGACGCCGTGCTCACCGGCCAGGTCAATCGCCGACAAGCCGCCAAGACCTGGCTGAAGGCTAATCCCCAGGTGCTCGACGGCTGGCTGAGCGGCGTGACCAGCCGTGACGGCAAACCTGCATTGGCGCAGGTCAAGGCCAAGCTGGGCCTGCTGCCCCCGACCCCCTGAAGCCCTCGCCGCACACCGTTCGGAACCGGCCCCATTGCGCTGGTTCCAGGCCTGGACAAGGGGTAAAAACGACGGATGCGACAGCATCGACACTGGATGCGACGCCGGCCGCACTGGTTACGACCCCCCCTGTAGGCGTTTGTTTTGGCCTGTTCCATGATCGGTTCCGACTCGACCGCTAGGCTGGGTGATGGCGAGCTAATCGCCCCGCTCCGCGCCTCATAAAAAAACGGCAACCCAGCTCCAGCGAGCCCTGCCGCCGATAACCCGAAAAGGAGTCCGCCCATGAAAGGTTCCAAATCATTGCTGCTGGCCGCGTCCCTGAGCCTGCCCCTGCTGGCGCAGGCGGCAGAACCGGAGTCCTGCAGCAAGGTGCGTTTCGCCGATGTCGGCTGGACGGATATCACGGTCACCACCGCGGTCACCAGCGCGGTGCTGGAGTCCCTCGGCTACAGCACCAAGACCAACCTGATTTCCGTGCCGGTGACCTACAAGTCCCTGGAGAACAAGGACATCGATGTGTTCCTCGGCAACTGGATGCCGACCATGGAGAACGACATCAAGGCCTACCGGGACAAGGGCACGGTGGAAACCGTGCGGGCCAACCTGGAAGGGGCTAAGTACACCCTGGCGGTGTCCGACGCGGCCTACCAGGCGGGCCTGAAGTCATTCGCCGACATCGCCAAGTTCGCCGACAAGCTGGACGGCAAGATCTACGGCATCGAGCCGGGCAACGATGGCAACCGCCTGATCCAGGGCATGATCGACAAGAACATGTTCGAGCTGGGCAAGTTCAAGGTGGTCGAGTCCAGCGAGGCCGGTATGCTCTCCCAGGTGCAGCGCGCCGAGCGCCGCGAGCAGTGGGTGGCCTTCCTCGGTTGGGAACCGCACCCGATGAACAGCCGCTTCAAGATGCACTACCTCGAGGGCGGCGATGAGGTGTTCGGTTCCAACCTCGGCTGCGCCACCATCTACACCAACGTGCGCAAGGGCTATGTCCAGGAATGCGCCAATGTCGGCAAATTGCTGAGCAACCTGGTGTTCAGCCTGGAAATGGAAAACGCGCTGATGGACGCCGTGCTCAACGGCAACCAGAAGCCCGATGTCGCGGCCAAGGCCTGGATCAAGGCCAACCCGCAAGCCCTGGATACCTGGCTGGCCGGTGTGACCAGCCGTGACGGCAAGCCCGCAGTGGATGTCGCCAAGGCCAAGCTGGCGCAGTAACCCGGCGCCTTGCCGAGGGCCGTGCGCGGCCTTCGGTAAGGGCCCGGTTCTTCACTCGCCTCACCGTTTTCCCCCTGCGTGTGGATGTTCATGACCATGCTGACTGATCACAAGCTTCCCCTGGGCCAGGTCATCGCCGACTTCGTCGAATGGCTTACCCTGCACGGCGCCGAGTATTTCGACGCCTTCGCCGATGGCCTGGAGATGATGATCCACGGCCTGACCTTCGGCCTGACCTGGTTCAACCCGTTGGCACTGGTCGGCCTGTTCGGCCTGCTGACCCAACTGATCCAGCGCAAATGGGGCCTGACCCTGTTCTGCATGCTGTCCTTCCTGCTGATCCTCAACCTCGGTTACTGGCAGGAAACCATGGAAACCCTGGCCCAGGTGCTGTTCGCCACCCTGGTCTGCGTGCTGATCGGCGTGCCCCTGGGCATCTATGCCGCGCACAAACCGACTTTCTACACCCTGATGCAGCCGGTCCTCGACCTGATGCAGACGGTCCCGACCTTCGTCTACCTGATTCCCACCCTGACCCTGTTCGGTCTGGGCGTGGTCCCGGGGTTGATTTCCACCGTGGTGTTCGCCGTCGCCGCGCCGATTCGCCTGACCTACCTGGGCATTCGCGACGTGCCCCACGAGTTGCTGGATGCCGGCAAGGCCTTCGGCTGCTCGCGCCGCCAGTTGCTGACGCGCATCGAGCTGCCCCATGCGATGCCGAGCATCGCCGCCGGCATCACCCAATGCATCATGCTGTCCTTGTCGATGGTGGTGATCGCCGCCCTGGTCGGCGCCGACGGCCTGGGCAAACCCGTGGTCAACGCCCTGAATACGGCGGACATCGCCCTGGGTTTCGAAGCCGGCCTGGCGATCGTCCTGCTGGCCATTATTCTCGACCGGGTGTGCAAACAGCCCGAAGCCAAGCAGAGGACTGCCGCATGAGCATGATTCGTTTCGAGAACGTCGACGTCGTCTTCTCCAAGTACCCGCGTGAGGCCCTCGCGCTGTTGGACCAAGGCCTCACGCGTGACCAGATCATCA
>DATDTH010000766.1:0-5713 GCA_035290985.1 Pseudomonas sp.
TACAGGTGGTCGATGCGGTCGGTGTTGAACAAGGAGGTGCGACGTTTGATGCCGTGGACTTCGTAGCCCTTTTCCAGCAAAAACTCGGCGAGGTAGGCGCCGTCCTGGCCGGTAACGCCGGTGATCAGGGCTTTCTTGGTCATTGCTGGTGCTCTCTTCCGTAAATGTCTTCAAACCGCACGATGTCGTCTTCGCCCAGATAGCTGCCCGACTGCACTTCGATGATCTCCAGCGGGATCTTGCCCGGGTTGGCCAGGCGGTGGACCGCGGTGATGGGGATGTAGGTGGACTGGTTTTCCGTGAGCAGGAAGGTCTTGTCGTTGCAGGTCACCTCGGCGGTGCCGGACACCACAATCCAGTGTTCGGCGCGGTGGTGGTGCATCTGCAGGGACAAGCGGGCACCGGGTTTGACCGAGATGCGCTTGACCTGGAAGCGGCCGCCCATGTCCACCGAGTCGTAGGAACCCCAGGGCCGGAACACTTCGCAGTGGCTCAGGGTTTCCTGGCGGCCCTGTTCATTAAGGGTCTTGACCAGTTTCTTGACTTCCTGGACCCGGTCCTTGGGCGCGATCATCAGGGCGTCCTTGGTCTCGACCACCACTATGTTGTCCATGCCCAGCACGGTGACCAGCTTGCCGTTGCCATGGACCATGCAGTTCTTGCTGTCCTGCATCACCACGTCGCCCTTGAGCACGTTGCCATTGGCATCCTTGTCCTGCACGTCCCAGAGCGAGGCCCAGCAGCCGACGTCGCTCCAGCCGGCGGAGAGCGGTACCACGCAGGCCTGTTCGGTTTTCTCCATCACCGCGTAGTCGATGGAATTGTCCGGGCAGCAGGCAAAGGTGTCGGCATCGATCTGGGTAATGTCGCCGTCGCGCTGGCTGCGTTCCAGGGCCAGCAGGCAGGTGTCGTAGATGTCCGGGTCGTGCTTTTTCAGCTCTTCGAGGAAGCGGCTGGCGCGGAACATGAACATGCCGCTGTTCCAGAAGTAGTCGCCGGATTCGACGAAGGCGCTGGCCCGTTGCAGGTCCGGCTTCTCGACGAATTGCAGCACGCGGTTGCTACCGTCTGGCAGACCGTGACGATTCTGCAGGTCGCAGCGGATATAGCCATAACCGGTTTCCGGGCGGGTCGCCGGTACGCCGAACAGCACCATCTCGCCGTTCTCCGCGGCTATGGTGGCCAGGGCCAGGACGCGCTGGAAGGCCCGTTGATCCTTGAGTACATGGTCGGCCGGGAGCACCAGCATCAGCTCGTCGCGGCCTTCGGCCAACAGCTTCATGGCCGAGATGGCGACCGCGGGGGCGGTGTTGCGGCCGAAGGGCTCCATAAGCAGCCCATCGACTTCCAGCTTCAGGGTGGCGAGTTGTTCCTGCACGATGAAGCGGTGTTCGCTGTTGCAGACAATCAGGGGTTTCTGCATGCCCTCGAAGGCGAGGCGCTGCAAGGTCTGCTGGAACAGGCTGTGCTCGCCGGTCAGGGCCAGAAATTGCTTGGGGAACTGCTTGCGCGACAAGGGCCAGAGGCGTGAACCGCTACCGCCTGACAAAATCACCGGAATCATGTTGTCTCTCCTTGAACATTCGGAAGGTGTGCCACTTTGTGTGTGTCATCGCTTTCTGCATCTCGCCCTTGGTGGCGCGGGTGCTTGTTCTTGTTCGCGGTCATTGCGCGCCTGGACGCTTGACCCAGACCGGCGACAGGCTACCGGCGGAACCCGTGATAAACAGGCTGACGATCTCGCCGCGGGGCAGGACCACGGGTTTCAGGTCGCTGATCTTGGTGTCGCCCTCGAACAGCGCCAGGCTGACCTTGACCGGATTGATCTCGCGCTCGCCCCGACCCGCGGCCGCCACGGCCTTGACCACATCGGTCTTGCCGTCGGCGGTCTTCAGGGTCAGGGTCTTGTCACTGAGGTTCTGCACGCGGATCAGGGCTTTCTGCTTGTTCTTGAACAGCGGCTCCTCGACCAGTCTCGGCGCACCGCCGGGCAGGTTGACCAGGGTGTAGTACTGATTGGCGCCCAGGCTCACCGGCAGGCTTTGGCTGCCGATCTGGGCGGTGTAGTCGCCCTTGGCCAGGAAGCTGAAGTCGCTGCTGCCCAGGGGCGCGATGTCATTGACCTTGGCGCTGCCGACCGTGGCGCTGGCCTCCTGGTTGCTGGCGTTGTACAGCCGCACGAAAGCCGAGCCCTTGGGCGCGGTGGGGCCGTAGAGGCCGCCTTCGCCCGCATGGCTGGTCGGCAAGGCCAGCAGGCCGAGGAACAGGGCGCTGGCATGGATCACGGAGCGGGACAGGGTGGGTCGGTTCATGGGGTTCTCCATTGACGGGGCTGTGGCCCCTCTTGGTTACGGCTGAGCCCGGTTGGGCGTTATGGATGCTGAAATCTTGGTTGAGTCGTTTCGGGCGGTCTTCAAACCGGCCAGTTCTTCGCCGGTCGGGCCGGTCTTTTTCAGCTGGGCGATCCAGCCCGGGTCGAAGTCGCTGAAGTCGCTGGTCAGCGGCAGATAGCGCTCGGGAAATTCCCAGATCACCAACTGCGGCGGGGCGGCTTTCAATTCGTCGCTCTGCAGGTACTTGAGCATCGGCAGCAGGGGGCCATGGCCGTCCTCGGCATGGTTCACCAGGTCGCTGCCCAGGGCCTGGCGCAGGGCGCCGGCGAAGTTCCAGCGTGGGTTGGCGCTGTAGCTGGTGCCGACCAGCACGACCGGCACCTGGGCGGCACCGAACAGGGCGTCGTCATCGCTGGCCGCGTCATCCTCGACGGGCCGGGTCTTGCGTGGCTGCAACTGGTCCGGCGGCGGCAGCAGTTCGGTGAACAGGGGGTCCAGGGGCAGAAAGCGGGTCAGGTCGCCCTGGTAGGCTTCGCTGGCAATGGGCTCGGTGACGAAGGCCTGGGGCTCGGCCTCCAGGGGGGCCGAGCGGCGGATGCTGGTGCTCAGTTGCTGGGCCACCACCTCGGCGCCCCGCGGGGTCCAGTGGGTGTCGGTGCGTAAGAAGACATCGCCGCCCTGCTTGGCGCGTTGCAGCGGGGCGAGCAGATCGGGGGCGAGTAGACCGGCCTGCTGGGCGTGAGCCTGGAACCGCTGATAGAGGTCGTCGTGCAGGGCCGCGGGGGTGACCTCACCGAAGTACTCCGGGTACAGGCGTGCCTTGGCGGGCAGAATCGCCAGCACCAGTTCGATGTTGCGCTCGGCCAGGCGGTTGCGTACCCCTTCGATCAGCGCCCAGTTGTCCTGGATCTGCTGCTGGTCATTGGCAACCGGTTTGAACTCCTCGTCGCTGTACAGCCAGTCCTCCCGGCCCAGCACCACCCCGGGGCGGCCTTCGCCGAAGACCCGATAATCCAGGGCGGCCCAGAGGTTGGTGCCCAGGCGCTTGATCGGGAAAGCCTCGTCGTAGTGGCTTTCGAACGCCTTGGCCCACTGGCCCTGCAGCACCTTGCCGTCCGGCGGGGCGCTGAAGTCGGGGAAGCTGCGCGCCGACCAGGCGCCCAGGCCGAGCAGCAGGCCGAGAAACAGGCCGACATAGAGGCGTCTAAATTTAAGCGTCATGTTCGTCCTCGCTTAGAACTGGAAGTACAGGAAAGGGGAATAGCTCTGTGCCGACAGCTTGAGAATCGACAGGCCGAACAGCAGCAGGATCATGGCGCGCAGGCCATAGAGGGGCAGGGCGGCGGTCCAGCCGAGGGGCTGTGCCAGGGCAGCCGAGGCGCCGACCTGGGCCGGCAGGTCCTGGCCCGATCCCGCAGCGGCGCCCAGCGAGCCGTCTGCCTTGGACGCGGCCTTGGACAGCGGCTTGCGGTAGAACTGCAGCAGCCCACAGATCAGCAGGGTGATATAGGCCAGCACCAGGGTGGTGCTCTGCAGCTGGGTCACGCTGGCGCGGCCCAGTTCCGAGAGCTGCCAGGCCTGGCTGCTAAACATGGCCGGGTTGAACATGGCGGCGTACATGCGCCAGGCGACGTCGAGGTTCTCGGCGCGGAAGATCACCCAGCCGATCACCACCAGCAGGAAGGTGAAGGCCCATTTCAGTGGATGGAGGGTCGAAGGCGCGGCATTCACGCCCAGCGCCCGCTCGATGGCCAGCCAGGTGCCGTGCCAGGCGCCCCAGATCAGGAAAGTCCAGTTGGCGCCGTGCCAGAAGCCGCCGAGCAGCATGGTCAGGAACAGGTTGCGGTAGGTGGCGAAGGTGCCGTGGCGGTTGCCACCCAGGGGGACATACAGGTAATCGCGCAGCCAGGTCGACAGGCTGATGTGCCAGCGTCGCCAGAACTCGGTGATCGACTGGCTCATATAGGGCTGGTTGAAGTTCTCCATAAAGCGGAAGCCCATCATCAGGCCCAGGCCGATGGCCATGTCGCTGTAGCCGGAGAAGTCGAAATACAGCTGCGCGGTATAGGCCAGCGCGCCCAGCCAGGCATCGCCTGTGCTGGGGTTGGCCAGGCCGAAGAAGTGATCGGCCAGGGGCGCCAGGCTGTCGGCGATAAAGACCTTCTTGATGAACCCCTGCATAAAGCGCGTGGCGCCTTCGGAGAACTTGTCGACCGTGTGAGTGCGATCGGTGAACTGGTCGGCCAGGTCCTTGTAGCGCAGCACCGGCCCGGCGATCAGTTGCGGGAACAGGGCGATAAAGGCGGCGAAGTTGATCAGGTTCGAGGTCGGCTCGGTGTCGCCGCGGTAGACGTCGATCAGGTAGCTGATCGACTGGAAGATGTAGAAGGAAATGCCGATCGGCAATATCACGTGGGTCAGCACGAACGGCTCCATACCGGCGGCTTCGAGCACTGCGTTGATATTGGCCACGCCGAAGTTGGCGTACTTGAAGTAGCCCAGGGTGGCCAGGTTGCCGACCACGCCTGCGAGCACCCAGCGCTGGGCGGCTTTGCTGCCAATGCCGGCGGCATGGATCTTCAGGCCGAACCAGTAGTTCCACAGGGTGACGGCGACGAACAGCAGGAGGAAATCCACCCGCCACCAGGCATAGAACACATAGCTGGCGATCAGCAGCAGCAGGTTGCGATAGCGCTGCCCGCTCAGGTAGTACAGGCCGAAAAAGATCGGCAGGAACAGAAACAGAAACACGTTGGATGAAAAAACCATGACCCAGTCTCGCTAGTTCGCGTTCATGTCGAGGCTCCGCGGAGCCTCCCCCTTGTTACCGATACCGCTTGCATTTCGGGTCCCCGAGAAGGGACTGAGCCTCATCTATCCGCTACCAGAACCAGAACCCGCTCTTGGAAGGGGCTTCGGCCCCAGAGGCCTTGGTCTTTTCACCCGGCGCGGCGGGCTGTCCGCTAAATAGCTGGGTGACATCGCCGCCGAGGCGGAAGGTCTTGAAGGGTTGCATCGACGCGCGCCACTCCAGCACCTTGGCGTCGCAGGGGTAGAGCGCGCAGTAGGGCTCCAGCCAGGAGAACTTGCTGTCCTTTTCCAGCTCGCTCATGTCCTGTTCCTGCTCGGTGCGTTCGGCGAAGGCCGCGGCGTCGTCCACCCCGGCTATCACGCGCTTGGCCAGGCGCCGCAGAGCACCCTGGTTGGCCTCGCGCAGGTCGACGCCATTGCCCTGGGCGAAGACCGCCAGCATCGTCAACGGCGGCAGGCTGTAGTTGTGGTAGGCCAGGGCCCGTTGCTCACGCTTGAGTTCGTTGGGCAGGAAACCGTCCGGGTCGACCTGCTGGGCAGCCACCTGAAATTGCTCCACCGACCAGTCG
>DATDTH010000767.1:0-2744 GCA_035290985.1 Pseudomonas sp.
AAACCAGACGAAAATCGGAATTCAGCAGGCTAAACGACTGCAAGGGATGGCCAAGCTGGACCTGCAGCGTAGCCGCGAGACCTTCGCATTGATCAGTAGTGGCGCCACCTTGCCGGAGCAGCAGGAATCCCTGGGGACGGCCCCAGCCCTCGAGCAGCACCCCCTGTTGAGTAGCTTGCAAGCGGCGACACAAAGCGCACAGGCGCGCCTTGAACAAGCGACGGGGGATACGCGGGACGCCCAGGAGCTGGCCCTCACCTACACCTCCGAGCGAAATGAGCGCGAAGAACCCTATCGGGGCCGGATCACACTCGGCATCACGGTTCCGCTCGGCACCGAATCACGCAATCGACCGCGCATCACGGCGGCCAATGCCGACTGGATCGAAGCGCAAACCACCCGGGATCTGGAGCGTCGCCGGATTGCCGCAGACATCAGCGCGGCACGGCTTGAACTGAGCCAGAGCCAACAGCTACAAGCCTTGGCGTCGGAAGAATTCAGGCTGGTCAAGGAACGCACGGCCTGGATCGACAAGGGTTTTCGCCTGGGCCAATTCGACCTGATGACGCATATGCGCAGCCAGCAGGAGCAACTGGAAGCCCAGTTTCAAGTGACAGGTGCCGAACAGGCGGTAGGACGGGCCATTTCCCGGGTTAACCAGGCCGCAGGAATCACGCCATGAAACTTCGCAATAGCTTGCTGGCGACCCTGTTGAGCGTGCAGCTGTCCAGCGCGTTTGCCCACGGCGACGAAGACCACGGCGCAGCGCCTGCACCGCCCAGCAGCGACAGCCAGATGCCCAGCGCCGAGACGCACTCCCCGGACTTCGAGTTGTTCGTACAACTGCAGGGCGACAGCTTGACGGTCTACCTGGACCGCTACGCCGACAACCAGCCCGTGACGGGTGCCCAGATCGAAGTGGACAGCGAGGCCTTCACAGCCACCTTGCAGCCGCTATCCGCCGGTATCTATCGAACCTCCGCCGCGGCCTTGAACAGGCCCGGTGAGCACAGCCTGCTCTTCACTGTAGTGGCGGGTGAGCAGTCCGATCTGCTCGACACCGTGCTCAGTGTCCGTCCAGCGACCGATGCCACCCATGCGGCCCCCTCGAGCCGACTCTGGTGGTGGCTGGGTGGTCCCGGCCTCGCCGCATTGGCCGCCGTGATCCTGCTACTGCAGCGGCGCCGACGTCCAGGCTCATCCTCTGTGGAAATCCCTCTATGAGCGCCAAGCCCATTTCTGCCGCCGTACTGCTGCTTGTCCTGACCGCGCTCGGCCATAGCCCTTCGGCCCTGGCGCATGGGGATGAGGCCCATGGCGAGCCGGCCCCCGTTGCCAGCACGGGCAATAACCCGCAACGCCTGGCGGATGGCCGCGTCTTCTTGCCCAAGGAAGCCCAACATCGCTTGGCCCTGCGCACCCTGCTGGCCCGCGAAGAAACAGTGGCCAAGTCGATCGAGCTAAATGGCCATGTGGTCATGGACCCCAATCGCGGCGGTCAGGTACAAGCCAGCAGCGCGGGACGCATCAGCGCTCCCGCGCCTGGTTTGCCGCAACTGGGCAGCCGGGTCGACAAAGGGCAGATCCTCGCCTGGTTGAAACCGACCCTGAGCACTTATGAACGGGCCCAGCAGCAAGCCGAACTGGTCGCAACCCGCAGCCAGCTGACCCTGGCACAGCAAAACCTGCAGCGTTTGAAAGCCTTGATCAACACGGTTCCAGGCAAGGAACTGCAAGCGGCCGAAGCGCAGTTGACCGCGCTGCGGGGGCGCAGCACGGCGCTGGCGGCGGTGAATGAAGGCGAAGCGCTGCAATCACCGGTCGCCGGCGTGCTGGCCGCCAGCAATGTGCTCAATGGCCAGGTGGTCGCCGCCAGCGACCTGCTGTTTACCATCATCGACCCGGATGGCCTGCAGATCGAAGCCTTGGCGTACGACCCGGCACTGGTCGGCAACCTGGCAGGCGCATCGGTGCAGGGCGTCAGCTTGCGTTATCTGGGCGGGGCCCTGGCCCTGCGCGACGGTGCCCTGCCCCTGCGTTTCGCAGCGGATCAGGCCTTGCCATTGGCCTTGGGGCAAACGGTAAAACTGCTTGCCCAAACCCGTGAGCACATCACCGGGGTGAGGCTGCCCACCCTCAGCGTGGTGAAAAACAATGCCAACGAATCGGTGGTCTGGCTGCACGAACAGGCGCAAGTGTTTCGTGCCGTCCCGGTGCAGCCGGTTGCGCTGGACGGCAAGCACGTACTGGTGACGCAGATTGAAGCGGGCAGCCGGGTGGTGACCGAAGGCGCGAGCCTGCTCACTCAAATCCGTTGAGCCCCCCCTTAACAGCGTTGGCGCAACACTGTGGCTGGCCGTGCCCGATAAACGGCGCCACCTCGAGGAGACAGGATGTTTAGCTGGATTGTGAATGGCAGCCTGAACAACCGGCTGTTTGTGCTGGCCTTTGCCGTGATCATCCTGGTCGCTGGCGGGTTGACGGCAAAGCGAATGCCGGTGGATGTTTTTCCGGACCTGAACAAGCCCACCGTCACCCTGATGACCGAAGCCGGCGGCATGGCTCCGGAGGAAGTCGAGCAACTGGTGAGTTTTCCGCTGGAAACGGCCTTGAACGGCATGCCCGGCGTCACCCGGGTGCGCTCCGTATCGGGCATCGGCTTGTCGATTGTGTATGCCGAGTTCGAATGGGGTTCGGACATTTATCGCAATCGACAATTGATTGCCGAGCGTCTGGCCGAGGTC
>DATDTH010000768.1:0-2863 GCA_035290985.1 Pseudomonas sp.
AGGATCAGCGGGTGGCGCTCGCGCGCCCAACTGCGCCCCAGGGCATCGGCCCGGGGCTGGTGCAGACGCAGGCCGTCGAGCATGGCATGGATGCCCACGCCGGCAATCGCCAGCACGCTGATTTCACCCAGGGTATCGAAGCCGCGGAAGTCCACCAGAATCACGTTGACCACATTGGCCCCACCACCGCCACTCAGGCTGTTGGCCAGGTAGAAACCGGCGATGCTCTCGTAGGGCCGGGTCAAGACGGCGAACGCCAGCATGGCCACCACCACCCCGCAGCCCAGCGCCAGCGCGAAATCGCGCAGGCCGCGTATGCTGCTGGACTCGCTGGGGGTCTCGTCCGGCAGGAAGAACAGCGCCAGCATCAGCAAGACTATGGTCACCACCTCCACCGACAGCTGGGTCAGGGCCAGATCCGGCGCCGAGTAGCGGGCGAAGGTCAGCGCCACCATCAGGCCGACCACGCTGAGCATCAACAGCGACGCCAGGCGCTGGCGGTGAAAAATCACCGTAGCCAGGGCACAGAGCGCCAGAACGCCCAGGCTCAGGGCGCCGAAGGCGTCGATCGGGCTCAGGGCCAGGGGGCCGGCGACTTGCGCCAGATCCGCCAGCCCGAACATCACCACCAGCACCCCGGCCCCCAGCAGCAACGCCAGGTAGCGCTGCAGCGACGCATTTTCCAGCCGTTGGGTGAGCAGCGCGCAGCCGCGCAGCAGCAGCTTGATGCCGCGGTCGAAGACCAGCTTGGCATCCATGCTCGGCAGGCCGGCATACCAACGGAACAGTGGCTGGCGCAGGGTATAGACCAGGATGCCGCCGAACAGCGCGACGACACTCATCAGCAGCGGCAGGTTCAAGCCGTGCCAGATCGCCAGGCTGTAGACCGGCAAGTCGCCGCCCAGGCTGGCCGACGCGGCGGCGGCGAGCAGGGGCGCCACGGTATAGGCCGGCAACATGCCGACCAGCAGGCAGAGAAACACCAGGATTTCCACCGGCACCTTCATATAGCGCGGTGGCTCATGGGGCGGGTATTTCGGCAGGTTGATCGGTTCGCCGTTGAAGAACACGTCGTGGATGAAACGCAACGAATAGGCCACCGAGAACACCCCGGCCAGGGTCGCGGTCGCCGGAATCACCCAGTTGAAACTGCCCAGCAGGTGCTGGTTGAGGGTTTCGCTGAAGAACATTTCCTTGCTCAGGAAACCGTTGAGCAGGGGCACGCCCGCCATGGCCGAAGCCGCCACCATCGCCAGCACCGCGGTATGCGGCATGTATTTCCACATGCCGTTGATGCGGCGCATGTCGCGGCTGCCGGTTTCGTGGTCGATGATCCCCGCCGCCATGAAGAGCGACGCCTTGAAGGTCGCGTGGTTGATGATATGGAAGATCGCCGCCACCGCCGCCAAGGGGGTATCCAGGCCGAACAGCAGGGTGATCAGCCCCAGGTGGCTGATGGTCGAATAGGCCAGCAGGCCCTTGAGGTCGTGCTGGAACAGGGCCATGCCGGCCCCCACCAGCAGGGTCACCAGACCGGTGAGGCTGACCAGGTAGAACCACCACTCGGACCCGGCCAGCACCGGGTATAGCCGCGCCAGCAGGAACACCCCGGCCTTGACCATGGTCGCCGAGTGCAGGTAGGCCGACACCGGGGTCGGCGCCGCCATGGCGTGGGGCAGCCAGAAGTGAAAGGGAAACTGTGCCGACTTGGTGAACACCCCCAGCAACACCAGCACCAGGGCCAGGGGGTAGAGGCCATGGGCGCGAATGGTCGGGCCGGCCGCCAGCACCTCGGTCAGCTCGAAGCTACCGACCATATGGCCGATCAGCAGGATGCCCGCGAGCAGCGCCAGGCCACCGCCGCCGGTGATCGCAAGGGCCATGCGCGCGCCCTTGCGGGCATCCGAACGGGCATTCCAGAAGCCAATCAGGAGGAAGGACGAGAGGCTGGTCAGTTCCCAGAACATCAGCATCAACAGCAGGTTTTCCGCCAGCACCACGCCGAGCATGGCGCCCATGAACAGCAGCAGAAAGGCGAAGAAGCGGCCGGTGGGCTCCTTTTGCGCCAGGTAATAGTGGGCATAGAGGATGACCAGCAGGCCAATGCCGAGAATCAGCAGACCGAACAGGAACCCCAGTCCATCCAGGCGCAGGCTAAGGTTCAGCCCCAGCGCCGGCAGCCAGCTGAGCTTGATCGCCACCACCTGGCCGGCGAACACCGCCGCCTGCTGGGAAAGCAGCAGCACCAGGGCCGCCAGGGGCGCCACGGCCGCCGCGATGGCGCAGGCCGCGCGCCCGAAGCGCTCGGCCAACAGCGGCAGGATCGCCCCGAAAAACGGCAAGGCGATAATCAGCGCAAGCGTCATAGATTCAACTCCAAATGGGATCCTTCCGGCGCCATGCTGCCGGTGCGTCCATGCGGCCTGCTATCAGCGACGCCTATCAACCCCCTCAGACGCACTCACCAGAGCGCCTAAGCCTTTGTCGACACGGGTAATTTTCGATTATCCACGGCAAGCGGCGCGGCGTCATGGGCAGAAGTATTACTAAAAGCTCTACATAGCAGGTTATATGAGCCAGGCCGCACAGCGGGAGGCGCGCCCGCGCTACGCACCCTGCCTGGCGCGCACGGAAAAAAGCCGGAGCCGCACAGGCCGGCTCCGGCTCGATCGGCACGCTAGTTCAGTGGCTGACGCGGCTGGTGCCGCCGACGCTGAGAATGCGCACCCGCTCGCCGACGCGGAAGATTTCATTGGGCTGCACTTCCTGCACATAGGCGCGCCTGCTGCCGTCGTCTTCCCGCACGGTGATTTCCACGCCCTGGGTGCGGGTAAGCCCCTCCTCGGTGGCCGCACCGATCAGC
>DATDTH010000769.1:0-2323 GCA_035290985.1 Pseudomonas sp.
ACGCATGCACCCTGCGCTTCCCCTGGCAGCCCGGCGACGTACTGATGCTCGACAACATGCTGGTGGCCCATGGCCGCGCCAGTTTCAAGGGGCCGCGCAAAGTCGTAGTGGCCATGGCCGAGCCGACCCAGGAGTGAAGCCGCATATGCCGATTATCCAGAAGCACCCCGCCAGCCCTGGCCAACAGGCCCTGTGGACCTTCCATCGACTGGCCCCGGACAGCCCCGCCTACAACATGGTGGCGGCCCGCGAGCTGCGTGCCGATCTCGATCCGGAGCTGCTCGGCGCCGCCTTCGCCCTGGTGCTCGCGCACTGCGAGGCCCTGCACTGCGGCTACCAGGAGGACCAGGGCCAGCTTTGGATGGTCCAGCCGGCGCGGATCGAGGCGGATGTCGCCAGCCAGCGCGACGATGCGCTGGACGAGGCCGGCGTCCGCGCCTGGCTGGAGCGCCAGGCGGACCTGCCCTTCGATCTGCCGCGGGCCAATGTCAGCCGCCTGCGCCTGCTGCAAAGCCGGGGCCGGCTCTATATGTGCGCGGCTTTTCATCATATCTGCGGCGATTTTTTCAGCGTGGAAGCGACGCTGGAACTGACCTTCGCCACCTATGAGGCCCTGGCCAGCGGCCAGCCCCCGGCGCTGCCCGCCCCCGGGCTGTATTTCGACTGGCTGGCCGAACAGCGCGAACTGCTCGACGGCGACGCCGGCCAAGTCCAGGCGCAGTTCTGGCGGCAACGCCTGGCGGGCGCGCCCCCGCCGCTGGAGCTGACCCCGGACCTGCCGCGCCCGCGCAGTCCGAGCCATGACGGCGAGGAACTCGAGCGGTGCCTGAGCCTGGAGGACAGCCAGGCCCTCAGGGCCCTGGCCGAGCGCCTGAACATCAGCCTGTTCGCCCTGCTGGCGGGTCTGTTCCAGGTCTTTATGCATCGCCAGACCGGCCAGGCGGATTTCCTGATCGGCACCCCGACGATGGACAGGCACAAGGCCAAGTACAAGCAGCTGATCGGCTACACCCTCAACGCCGTGCCGCTGCGCGCCCAGTTTGCCGGCAACCCGCGGCTGCTCGACTGCCTGCAGGACGGTGCGCGGCAGCTGCGCGAAGCGCTGCGTCACCGCCGCTATCCGCTGGCCCGCCTGCAGGCCGATGCGGGCAGTCCGGGGCTGTTCCGCCACATGCTCACCTATATGCCGAGCCGGCGGATCCTGGCCCTGGCCGACCATAGCCTGCGCGAATACCTGTTCACCCAGCGCGGCGCGGCCAACGAGCTGAACCTGCGTTGGCAGGACGACGGCGAGCGACTGCTGGGCCAGTGGCGCTACAGCACGGACCTGTACCGTGGCGAGCGTATCGCCGCCATGGCCCAGCAGTTCGGCGAATTCGCCCGCGCCGCCACCGTCCACCCCGAGGCGCGGCTCAGCGAGTTGCCGGCGTGCAAGGTCGAAGCCCAATCGCGGCTGCAGGATGTGTCGGCCCTGCCCCTGGCCGCGACCGCGCTGGACGCCTTCGAGCAGCAGGTGGCGGCCTATCCGCAGCGACCGGCCCTGAGCGATACCGCCGGCACCCTCGGCTATGCCGAACTGGACCAGGCCGCCGCGCGGTTGGCCGAACGCTTCGCGGCGGCCGGTGTACGTCCGGGCGACGTGGTGGCCCTGGCCTTGCCCCGCAGCCGCGAACTGATAGGTGCCATGTTGGCCAGCTGGAAAGCCGGCGCCGCCTACCTCTGCCTCGACCCGGCCCTGCCCGCCGCACGACGCCTGCATATGCTCGGCGACAGCGGCGCGCTGTTGGTGGTCGGCCAGGGCCCGGCACCCGAGGCGCTGGGTTCATGCACCTGGCTGGACCTCGATGCCCCCCGCGGGGCGAATGAAATCGCCGATGCCGGCACCGCCGGGCGAATAAATTCGCCCCTACAAAGACCAGGCATCAGCGCTCACCCCGCTCAACCGGCCTACCTGATCTACACCTCGGGCTCCACCGGCGCGCCCAAGGGCGTGGTGCTGACCCAGGGCAACCTGATCCATTACGTCAGCGGTCTGCTGCAGGCCTTGCAACTGCCCGAGCAGGCCAGCCTCAGCGCCCACGCCACTGTGGCCGCGGACCTCGGCTACAGCGCCTGGTTCGGCGCGTTGCTCAGCGGCCGCTGCCTGAGGTTGATCGACGAAAACCTGGCCAACGACCCCGAGGCCCTGGCCGTGAGCCTGGCCATGCAACCGCTGGACTGCCTGAAAATCGTGCCCTCGCACCTCAAGGCCCTGCTCGCCGTGGCCGACCCGGCGCGCCTGCTGCCGCGCCACAGCCTGGTGCTGGGCGGCGAAGGCCTGGAT